>NZ_JBKVCZ010000046.1:0-44995 GCF_046966825.1 Hungatella sp.
ACCATGCGTCATACGTTCCCACATCGGTGTCCAGCGCATCATAGCCGTACTGCACCAGCAGCTTCGCAGTCTCCAGGCCCTCCTCGATATCGCGGCCCTTCTCCTCAAACGTTTCTCCCGGCAGAGCGCCTTCCCGCCAGTCCTTAATCATACTCTTTAAGCTGAAACGCAGCACCACGGGAAAATCCTGTCCGCACCGGGACTTGATCTCTTCCACCACTTCCCGGGCGAACCGCAGCCTGTTTTCCAGTGATCCCCCATACTCGTCCGTCCTCTGGTTGAACATGGAAATGGCAAACTGGTCCAGCAGATAGCCCTCGTGAACCGCATGAATCTCCACGCCGTCAAAACCGCCCCTTTTCGCATGATACGCCCCGTCGCCGAATGACTTTACAATGCTGTGGATTTCCTCCTTCGTAAGCGGCCTGCAGATTTTATCCAGCCACCGGTGCGGAATCGCGGACGGAGCGACCGGCGGAAACTCTCCGAGATTCGTCGGTATTGTCACCCTTCCGAAGCCGGCCGACATCATGAGAAATATCTTGCTTCCGTAGGCATGAACCCGCTCCGTCATCTCCTTCGATGTCCGGATAAAATGAACCGGATTGTACGTGGAATTGGGGCAGTTTGGCATACTCTGGGTCTCAACCTCACAGTCCGAAAAGGTTACTCCCGTGATAATCAGACCTGTGCCGCCCTTGGCGCGTTCCGTGTAATAGTCGATTCCCCTCTGATTAAAGCCGCCCTCAGCGTCAGCCAGTCCCAGCGGACCCATGGGGGCCAGGGCAAAACGGTTTTTCAATGTGACCGATCCTATTTTGACCGGTGTAAACAGATTCTTGTACTTCATGGCACCCTCCTGTTATTTTTATAACGATATTATACCGTTTCATACAGGACAGGCGCTATCAACAATTGCTTGATGGCTGTCAATACTTTTTTTATTCCTCCGGGAAATCCGCAGACTGGCTCCGCAGAAAATCCTCCAGCGCCCGGATCACCGAATACCAGCCGTTATTCTCCTTATAAACGCCGTACACTTCCCATCTCAGCCTCTCCCGGAAGGGAATGGCCCTCATATGGTCCATGCGGAAATGCTCCGCGGCAAAATCAGGCACCACCGCAAGCCCCGTCTTCTGCCTGCACAGCTGGTACTGAAAGTTTGCATCTGCAGTTTTGGCAGCAATAAGCGGCTTAAATCCCCTGACCTCGCAGGCCTCCAGAAAATCGTGGTACATATGAAAGTACTCGTTCATCAGGATCAGTTTTTCACCACGGACCATATCAATGGTGACCTCTTCCAGATCATAGAAGGGGTGGCCTTCGTAAACCAGAAGACAGACTCTGCATCCGGCCAGACGCCTGTTTTTTACGCCGTCTTTTCCCACGCTCCAACGACGAAACCGTATTCGATGGTGGAATCCTTCAGCCGCTCCTTCACCTCCTGATTCGAGTACTCACACCATTCCACGGAAATCTCAGGATTCTCATCGATAAATTTCTGAATCACCGGAAAAGAAAGTACGTTAAATACTCCGCAGGCACAGCCAATGCGGAGCAGTCGTTTTTCATTTTTCAGCTGTTGGATACTGTTGCGGATTTCCTCGAACTCCCGAATCAGGATACCCGCCCTCTCATGGAGCAGTTCTGCGCTCTCCGTCGGCCTCACACCCTGTTTCGTCCGTTCAAAGAGCACCGTATCCAGCTCGCTCTCCAGCATCTTAATATTGCGGCTCAGGCCCTGAGGCGTGATAAACAGCTTCTGTGCCGCCTGGTTGATGCCGCGTTCCTCATAGACCGCCTCAAAGCTCTTTAAATCCTTGACATTCATACCATTCTCCCGGGAGCCGTCTTCCCTATACCCCGTTTCGGGCGCAGATATCCTTCAGGCAGCATTTTTCACAGAATGGCTTCGTCCTGGCTGTACAGACATCTCTGCCATGGAATACGAGGCGGTGACAGAAATCACTGCCCTCCTCCGGCGGAATCAGCTTCCACAAAGCCATCTCCACCTTTTTCGGGTCCTTTAAATCCTCCACCAGTCCCATACGGTTTACCAGACGGATACAGTGGGTATCAGTGACGATGGCCGGTTTGCCGAACACATCGCCCATAATCAGGTTCGCGCTCTTTCTCCCCACTCCGGGAAGCTTTAAGAGTGCATCGAAATCGTCGGGAACTCTGCCGTCATACTGTTCCTTCAGGATCTTCATGCACGCGCTGATATCCTTTGCTTTGCTGTGCCCCAGGCCGCAGGGCTTCACGATCTTTTCGATGTCTTCCACTTCGGCCCCTGCCAGCGCCTCCACGTCCGGATACTCTGCATATAAATCCTGTACAACCACATTTACCCTGGCATCGGTACACTGGGCCGCCAGGCGCACGCTCACAAGGAGCTTCCAGGCCTCATCGTAATCCAGTGTACAACCAACGTCAGGGTATTCTTCTTTTAGGCGCCTGATAATTTCAAGCGCAAGCTTTTCTTTTGTCATAGCCGTCTCCTCCAATCCTGTAATCATATTATCATTGATTGGGGAAGACGGCAAGTGGCAGTGCATCGTTTACAGCATCTGGCTGAACTCAACCTTTTCCCGGTTCGGTCCCAGAATGGTGAAAAAGCGGACGCCATTTGCCCAGAAGGGCAGAAACTGGATCTCCTCGTCAAGCATGGGGTATCCCGCTTCTTTGATCTCTGCAAATACTGCTTCAATATCCGTCACATCGAGAGCCACGTGATCCACCGCACCGTTCCTCTCCGCCGCCTGATGGTTCTCATACGTCTCGATTACAAGACTGCCGCATCTCAAAAAAGCAACTCTCTCCCCAGCCGCTTCATTTACCGTTTCAAATGCAATCTCAAACCCCAGTTCATGGTAAAATGCCACCGTCTTCTCTATATCATTCGTCGGGATGCCAATATGCTGGAGTCCCGTTATGTACTGTGCTGCCATTTTATCTTCCTCTCCCCTGTATCATGATCCACAGCTCCGTCTATTCTTCCGCGTTACGATTCTGCCACATTGATAATCACCTTCATGGTGCTCTCCCGGTTCTCATCGATATACCGGTATGCCTCCAGATAGTCCCTGAATGCGAAATGTTTGGAGATCAGCGGCGCCAGCACCACCTTTTTTTCCTTTACCAGACGGATCGCATCGAGATAGTCCTCATTTCGGTACATCATACTGGTATTCAAGTCCAGCTCATGGTCATTTAAGACAGCCAGATCAATCTGGGCGGTTCCCGCAAATACCGCCACCAGGATGATGGTGCTTCCCTTGCGCGCATATTGAATGGCCTGTCCCATCGTAATATTATTGCCCGCGCAGTCGTAGATGACGTCAGCCTTATCCGGCCCGAAATTCTCCACCATGGCCTCGCCGAAATTCTTCGTCTTCGTATTGATGCAGAAATCCGCGCCGCATTCCTTCGCCTTTTCCAGCCTCAAATCGCTGACATCCGTAATCATGACTCTCTCCGCACCCAGGCCCTTCGCCGTCTGGGCCACCAGGATTCCGATCGGTCCCGCTCCCAGGACTGCGATCTTAGCGCCTTCCACATTTCCGGCACGCTTCACCGCGTGAACCGCCACCGCCAATGGTTCAATCATGGCGCCCTCGTCAAAGCTCATCTCCTCCGGAAGCGGCGTCACCTTGGCCGCGTCGACAGCGAAGTAATCGGATGCCACACCGGTCGTCTGAAATCCCATTACCTTCAGTTCTTCGCAGAGATTGTATTTGCCATGACGGCACGGATAACATTTTCCGCAGACCACCTGCGGCTGGATCGTCACATTCTGCCCCGCCTTCCATCCTTTTACACCGCTTCCGAGCTTCTCGATCTCCCCCGATACTTCGTGTCCCTGAGTGACCGGATAGCTGGTAAACGGATGCTCGCCATGGTAGACATGGATGTCCGATCCGCACACGCCGATCTTTCTGATCTTAACCAGTACCTGATTCTCTTCCGGCTCCGGAACCGGCACCTCCCGAAACTCAATTTCCCCCGGAGCAGTCATTACCTGCTGCAGCATCATACATGTACCCTCTTTCTACATTTTGGTTTGTACAATAACATAAATACTTTTATATATCTTTTTATTAAAGTATTTATATTATTGCACAAACCAGGGAACTTGTCAATCCTGTATGTCACCTTAAATCTGCTATTTGTTTATAAATATAATCCGGCTCACCGGACAGAAAGCAGTCCAGACCAAATTCTTCTTTTGCCAGGATGCGGATATTCATAGTCTAAACGATTACTTACAGACGCATAAATTCCCTGTGCCATTACCATTTAGTAAAGTCACAGGGAATTTGATTTTCACTTATACAGGATTCGATACTCCGTCCTTTTTCAACAGCCTGTCCGTAAAATGTTTCAATCCACGCTCGATAATTTCACAAAGTGCGACTACATCTTGTAGATGCACGACCTGACTTCATGTCAGTGGGGGATACCGATTTCTCTCCGCCCACCACTGACGTTAAGCTTGTTTTTGGCGTTTCATCCCTCCACCTGTAGAGGTGAGGAAATTCTTGCTTGTTCTGTTAAAGAACTGCACAAAAGGCCCAAGTCCCAAAGCGGATACCAGCGTTCCCAGGCCGACAATTCCACCTGCCGCGAAGCACACCACCGCGCAGAACGCATCACAGGCCATACGGCACCAGAAGTAGGAGATCTTTTTCTGCTTTCTGCACATAATCAGCGCAAGGCTGTCATACGGCGCCACACCCACATCGGAGGTCTGGTATAAAGAGAGCCCGAAACTGCAGATCACCACTCCGATGAATACGGTCAATAGCTTCTGCCACAGCATCGAAGGCATTCCAAGGGTCACCTCCCATATTCCGAAAAAGAAGGTAACGATGTATCCCAGAAGCAGCGCGTTCACCGCAGTGCCCAGGCCGATCAGCTCCCGGCCCATGGTAATCTCAGCAATAAAAATCACAAGATTCACCAGGATAAGGAAAAACGCATACTGAATGCCGGTGCAGTCCGACAGGGCCATTACCATGCCGCTGAAGGGGTCGTTGCCCAGTCCTGAAAGTTTAAAAATGCTGATTCCCATTCCCGTAAAAATATTACCGATGATCATGATGACGGCCCGCCTGCGGTCCAGTTTCTTAAAGTAATCTCTTATCATTTTATGAAGGGGTCCTTTCTCCTCAGTTTGCGCGTTTCGCGGCTGGTTTTTCAAGCCTGTACCACCAAAAACTGCGCTCCTGCCCCATCATACCATCCTTTTACAGAACATGCCATAACAACCTTTAAAAATTTGTGGTGTTCTCACTCAATCAATCGCCAGGCCGCCGGTGGCAATGCAACGCTTATACCACTCGAAGGAATCCTTTTTATACCGTCGGTTTGTCCCCTCTCCCGCGTCGCCGCGGTCCACGTAGACCACACCGTAACGCTTGCTCATCTCGATGGTTCCGCAGGAAACAATATCGATAATTCCCCACATCGTATATCCCAGCAGCTCCACGCCGTCATCCAGCGCCTCCGCCATCTGCTTTACGTGTTCCCTCAGATAGGCAATGCGGTAGCTGTCATGCACCGACTCCCCTTCCAGGATATCCACGGCGCCCAGGCCATTTTCCGCAATAAACAGCGGGAGCTGGTACCGGTCGTACATTTCATTCAAGGAGATCCGGATTCCTAATGGATCGATCTGCCAGCCCCACGCACTGGTCTCCAGATAAGGATTTTTCTTGCCTGAGAGCAGATTTCCGCTGGTAATTTCGTAATTCGGATCGTTGGAAGATATCATGGACATATAGTAGCTGAAGGATAGAAAATCTACCGTATTATCCCGCAGGATTTCCTCGTCTCCGGGCTCTGTCTCTATGGAAACGCCCATTTCCCGGAGCATGCGCTTCGCATAGGCCGGATACCGCCCCCGCGCCATTACATCTGTATAGAAATAATTCTTATAATTTTCGTCCAGTATGGTCTGCATGACATCCTCCGGCCTGCAGGTGGCCGGATAAGAGGTAAACCGGGCAATCATACCTCCAACCATGGATCCCGGAAGTATTTCATGAGCTGTCTTAACCGCCATCGCATTGGCCAGCAGCTGATGATGGGTGCACTGGAAAATGGTCTGTTCGTAATGCTCTTCCTGATCCTTAATAATGCAGCAGCCGTTCCACGGGTTAAATCTGGAGCAGTTGATCTCATTAAACGGAAGCCAGTAATCTACCAGCGCTCCCAGACGTTCGTACAGAGTTTTACAGTACTTCACATAAAAATCAATGGTCTTCCGGTTCTTCCATCCGCCATACTTCGTCACTAAGTTCACTGGAATATTGTAATGCAGGATGGTTGCAAATACTTTCATGCCGCGTTTATGGCATTCGGTGAATAAATCTGTATAAAACTGAATCCCCTCTTCATTCGGCGTCTCATCGTCGCCGTTTGGATAAATCCTGGCCCAGTTGATGGAGGTGCGGAACAGCTTAAGCCCCAGTTCTTCCATCAATGCCAGATCTTCTTTATAATGGTGGTAAAAATCAATTCCGCGCCGGAAGGGATAATGTTCCGTCTCCCCGGTCTGGAGCGCCGCAAGGAAACGCTCTCCCGTCATGTTAATGTTGCGGTTTTCCTGTCTTTTTTCCCAATCCCAGCCCGCGTCAAAATATCTTAAATCCTGTGTATCAATGCCCTTTCCTCCCTCGTTCCAGGCACCATCCGCCTGGGAAGCTGCAATGGCACCGCCCCAGAGAAAATCCTTGTAAAATCCGCTCATGTTCTCATTCTCCTTTTTGCCGTACTCCTATTGTCCTATTTCCTTTAAAATACTTCGGTCTTTCCTGACCAGCGCATAGGTAATCACAAAGGTTGCCGCAAATGTGGCTGCCACTCCGATCAGAGCGAAGACGAAGTTCATTCCGTTATCCGGATCTATAAAAATGGCGATCGAGGTGAGGCCAGTAGGGCCGAACACAATCCGCTTCACTCCCGCGATGCCGCAGATGATTCCGCCGATGAGCCCGCCAAGGATAGACGCGTAAAGGGGTTTCTTAAGCCGAAGATTAACACCGTAGAGCGCAGGCTCTGTGGTACCGAGAATGGCGCTGACACCAGTGGAAGTCGCAAGGGATTTGAAATCTTTGTCCTTTGCCAGCACCGCTACCGCAAGAGCGGCCGCGCCCTGGGCAATATTGGCCACCAGGAAGCCCGGTCCCAGCATATCGTATCCAAAGGCCTGAATTGCGGCCAAAGCAAGGGGTATGGTAACCGCATAGTGCATCCCCAGCATGATGACGATGGGACCAAATGCGCCGAAGAAGATCGGGAGGAACCACGGAGCATTTACCTGCACGATGGATAATCCGCCTTCCAGCACTTTTCCGCATAAATTGCCAAGAGGACCGACGATACAGAAGGTGAGAGGCGTCATGATGATCAGGGTCAAAAGCGGCTTAAAGAAGAACCGGATAACCTTGGGAGACAGCTTTTCCGCCAGCTTCTGCACCCAGGAGGCCACATAAATGACGAGTATGACCGGCAGTACCGTGGATGTATATTTCGCCAGATTGACCGGCAGCAATCCAAACATGCGGACGGCCTCACCCGCGTCAATCAGGGACAGATACGTTGGGTGTACCATGCATAAACCGATCGTGAGACCAACCATCGGGTCCACACCGAATTTCACGGAGGACGTGTAAGCCAGAATCACAGGCATAAAATAGAACGGAGCATCGCCTACCATGCTGAACATCTGATACGTCTGTCCGGAGGCGTCCATGAGCCCCGTCATGGTCAGAATTACGAGCACCACCTTAATCATGGCGGCTCCTGTGATCGCCGCAATCGCCGGTGTAAACAGGCTGGAGATGATGTCCATGGCCTTTGCCATTTTCCCGCTGCCGTTTCCGCTCCCGCCATTCTTTAAGTCTGCCTGCTCCACGATTTCCACACTTCCGCCTTCCAGCCCGGTCATATGAAGCAGATTGTCATAAACGTGATTTACATCGGTCCCAATGATGACCTGATACTGTCCGCCTGTGAACATGGCGCCCATGACACCCTTAACTTTCTTTAACTCTTCCGCCTGAAAGGCCTCTCCATCCGCCAGTGAAAAGCGCAGTCTGGTGGCACAGTGTACCAGCGAAAGGATATTCTCTTTTCCTCCGATCAGTGGCAAAATCTCCGCCGCAGTTTTTTTATAATCCATACTGATATCCTCCTTGTAAATGTAATCTTTACGCTTGCATACACGGCCATGTATTGTTATAATCCATGTAGATCATGGTTCATGATCTCATTATAAAAGTCTTCAGCCGGAAAAACAATGATATTTAGTCAGAAGGCTACTGGCAAAATGTAAGATTGTGAGGTGAGGAAATGGATTTACAGGAACTGGATACCCTGTTTCGGACCAGAACACGGCGCGAGCAGTATTATCTGGAGCATCAGGGCGCTCCCAGCCCTTCCTACCGTACCATGGAGCACCGGCAGATCGACGGTAAGGACGTGCTTTATTTCAGGCTGCCCGCATTAAAAGAAGCGGAAATCCTCATTCGAAAGGATTCCCGCTTTACTGACGTACCGTATTATATTCACTCCAATTTAAATATGAATTACATTTATTCCGGAAAATGTGATTACGTGATCAACAGCCGTTCCGTCACGCTCCATCAGGGCGACGTGGTGATCTTCGACAAGGATGTGGTCCGCCGCAAACAGTATGCGGGTGAAGAGGATATTGTCATCAACATCAGCATGAGCAATGAGTTCTTCAACAACAGCTTCCTGCGCCGGATCGGCGAACAGAGTATCATCTCCAACTTCATGCTGCACGTGCTTTCCGACCACAGCGATACCCATAATCATTATCTGGTCTTCCGGACCAACCACGAGACGTTAATCTCCACGCTCTTCTGCCAGCTGTTCACCGAATATTACGGCAGCCGCATCTATGGCAAAGAGATGATTCAGGGGTATTTACACTTAATCTTCGTCGAGCTGCTTCGTCTATACCAGGAGGACAAGGACAACCAGCTTGTTCAAATTTCCTCCGGACAGATGTCCTGCACCCTCGAGATCCTTCATTACATCGAGGAACACTACAAGGACTGTACACTCGCTCAACTGTCCGCCGCCTTTGGCTATCATCCCAAATATATTTCCGCCCTTTTAAAGAAGCAGACCGGAAAAACCTTTAAGGAGACGCAGCTGGATCAGAGGCTGAAGGCAGCTGCCGCGCTCCTCATTGATACCGATGATTCGATACAATCCATCTGCCATAAAGTCGGCGCGTCCAATCAGAACTTTTTTTATAAAAGCTTCGAGGCCGCTTACCGCATGTCTCCGGGCGATTACCGGAAGAAAAACACCGAACCGGTACTTCCGCGGCAGCTTCTTACACCGCCTGCGGAGTCTCATCCTCCAGAATCTTAGAAAGCGCTGTTCCGCTGCTGGTATGGCAGCGGACCACGCGGGTGGCGCCGTCATCGATGCCGTCCAGGGCACATTTTACCATCTTGTGGGAAACCGTGTTGGTAAACAGGACCAGCAGGTCCGGACATCCGATCTTCTTATCCATGTTGGTGCTCATCTGGGTAAAGACCTTTGCCTTGCATTTGAATTCCTTGCATATCTTCTTGTACTGGCTCACCATACGGTCGTGGCCGCCGATAATCACTACGCTCATTTATAATACCTCCAGTTCTCTATCGTGCTGTCTGTAATTCACAGCCTGCCGGGTTTTACACCATTACTGTTTCCTCCGGCTCTTCAGTTTATTTGGTTAGTTATAACTAACTACATTTTACCAGCTATTACAACATTTGTCCATAGCCGTTCTTGAGAACATTTCTTAATAGATGGGAAATGGAAAAAAAGAGTCACACCGCTTTTCGTGGTATGACTCTTTTAAACCGTTTTCTATTGTTTCTGTTCCAGTAAATTGGTCATGCTTTTCAGACTGACCATGAGCGTCGATGTATTATGAAGCAGCGCGGAAGTAGCCGGCGCCAGGATTCCGTTGACACCCAGCAGGATCAGGCCCAAATTAAATCCGATCACAAACCGGTAATTTCTGTTTACACGGACCATCAGCGCGTTGCTGATTCGTTTCAGTGTCACCAGTTGATCCAGTGCGTCCTCCGAAATGGTGATATCCGCGATTTCCCTGGCGATCTCCGCCCCCTCGCTGATGGCGATTCCCACATCGGCGGCTGATAAGGCAGGGGAATCGTTGATACCGTCACCGACCATGATGACTTTCCTGCCTGCGGCTCTCTCTGCCTCCACGAAACTGGCCTTGTCCTCCGGAAGTACTTCGGAGTAATACTCGTCCACGCCCACCTTCTGCGCGATGGCCTTTGCAGTCCGGTCACTGTCTCCCGTCATCATAACGATCTTGGAGAGTCCCAGTGCTCTCAGCTGACTGACCACTGAGGCGGCCTCCTCCCGCAGGGGATCGATAATGCAGATCACCGCGGCGAGGCGCCCTCCAACCGCCATGTAGAGATGGGAATACTCCGGTGGAAGGCTCTCGTACTGTTCTCTTCCGTCTTCCGGAATCACGCTCCCCTCATCCTCGAAGACAAAGTGGTGACTGCCGATAATCACCCGTTCCCCTCCGATATAGGAGGCGATTCCGTGGGCTACAATATAGTCCACCTTCGAGTGCATTTCCTCGTGGGTTAAACCTCTCCGGACGGACTCCTGAATGACCGCGTTCGCCATGGAATGGGGGAAATGTTCCTCCAGGCAGGCTGCAATCCGGAGCATCTCATCCTCGTCCCGCCCCTCGAAGGTCACGACGCCGGCCACCACCGGCCTGGCCTTCGTGAGAGTACCAGTCTTATCAAATACGATGGTATCTGCCTCCGCCAATGACTCCAGATAGACGCCGCCTTTGACTGTAACCCGGTAGCTTCCCGCCTCCCGCATGGCGGAAAGCACGGACAGCGGCATGGCCAGCTTCAGCGCACAGGAGAAGTCTACCATCAGGATCGAGATCGCCTTCGTCACATTCCGTGTGAGCAGCCAGGTGAGCACCGTGCCGCCCAGACTCCAGGGAACCAGTGCATCGGCCATGGCGGCCGCCTTTCCTTCCACATTGGATTTCAGCTTCTCGGAGTCCTCAATCATCTTGACGATCCGCTCGAATCTGGTGGATCCGGCCGCCTTCTTCACACAGATGGTGATGCTCCCTTCCTCCACTGCGGTTCCCGCGTATACGTATGTATCCGGTTCCTTCTTCACCGGTATGGATTCACCGGTCATGGAGGCCTGATTAACCATGGCTTCGCCGGTCACGACAATTCCGTCCAGCGGAATCACGCTGCCCACATGTACTGTCACGAGGTCTCCCTCGCGGATTCGGGAGACCGGAACCAGAACCTCCGTACCGTCCACATTCTGCCATACCTTCTCGATGTTCAGGGACATGCTTCTCGCCAGATCTCCCACCGATTTCTTGTGGGTCCATTCCTCCAAAAGCTCCCCGATCCCCAGCAGAAACATCACGGAACCGGCCGTATTGAAATCCAGTCTTGCGATCGACACCGTGATAGCGGTGGCATCCAGAACCTCAACCGTCAGCTTTCCCTTCAGGAGACAGCGAAGGCCCTATACGATATAGCCAGCGGACTTCACCGCCGTATACACAGCCCGAAACGGCACAGGCAGAAATACCTTTGTAAACGCCCTCACAACGACCCGCTGGATCAGTTTTTCCTTGTATTCCCGGTTCAGCGCCCGGCCGCTGTCCTTCGGGACCAGCTCACAGAGTGACTCGTCCTGAAAGGAAAAACGCCTGATCTCCCCGATGATGACCGGCCGCAGGCCGTCCTCATAGAGAATCGCCGCATCCGCGGTCCTCTCATAGACCTTCACCTCCTTCACACCCGGAATGAGGCTCAGGGCACAGCAGAACAGATCTGCCTCTCTCAGAGTCAGCTGACGCCGATCGAGATGGATCCGAAGCCGACCCTTTATCTCGTGTTTCACTATAAATCTCATGTCTTTGTCTCCTGTCCTGTGTTTCTACAGCTCTTCAAAAAGGAACGCCTGAGGAAAATTCCATCAGGCGGTCTCTGAAACCATCTCTTCGCTCTCGTCTTCAAAGGCTTCATCCGCTCTCTGGCGGTTGATCTCCTTCGCCTCAGCCAGAATATCGTCTGCGTTCTCCTGGATCGAAGTGGCAGTTGTCATCACGCAGTCCTTCGCGCGCAGTCCGGCGGCCAGACAGTTGATGTAAAACTTCTTCGCATCTTTACTCGCCAGAATTTTAACGCCGGCTGTACCGAATAAAACACCTCCTGCAAAGATTCCGATTTTTTTCATTTTGAAGCAGTCCAACATTTCTTTATCCTCCTGTTTTTCTTATTTATGCTTGTAACCCGTATAAAAAACCATCGCCAGGCAGAACAGCATTGCCCAGGCCCAAAACCTGTGTTTTTTCATCTTCAGTCACTCCTTATATAAACGTTTTACTAGAAATTTACCCGGTTAGTCAACGCCAACAGACCTTATTGAGAAATTGAGTCATTTACCGGTGTGATCCGGTAAACAGTGTATCCCGCGTCCTTGACAGTCTCCTTTAACACGGCGTCGCTAAGCTCCTGTTTCATGCGGACATCTGCCTCCGCCTCCATTAAATTCACGCGGGCATAGACGCCCTCCAGGGAATTTAATGCATTCTCCACCCGGATCGCGCAGTTGCCGCAGGACATCCCGTCCACCTTCAAAACCCGGCGGTGCGGATAGTGGGTGAGATCCTTATCACTTACCTTTATTTTCTTCACCGCAGCCTCGCCCGAACCTCCGCAGCAGCCGGTGGTCAGCCTCTTTCTGTAGCTTCTTATCGCCAGAACCCCTGCCATGATAAGGACCAGGCATATAATCGCTGTCGCCATATGTGCTCCTTCCTTTCTTCCAATTTCTTCTATTAGTTGTAACTAACTATAGATTAGTACCTGCTAACTGAATTGTCAATAATTTTTTTCATATTCTTATTTTGACCTTTTTCCCCGGCTATGATAAACTATTTGTATCACGCATTCTGATACTTTAACCGCAGGGAGGTAAACGAACATTGAAGATGAACGAATCATCCGAAAACTATCTTGAAACCATACTGATTCTTAGCAATAGAAAGCCGCACGTCCGTTCCATCGATATCGCCAATGAACTGGATTTCTCCAAGCCGAGTGTCAGCGTCGCCATGCGCAACCTCCGCGAAAATGGTTATATTCTGGTGGATCAGGATGGCTATATCACCCTGACAGATTCCGGGAAACAGGTTGCTGAGACCATGTATGAGCGCCATACGATGCTTTCCAACTGGCTGATGTATCTGGGAGTCGATGAAAAAACCGCGGCGGAAGACGCCTGCCGGATCGAGCATGTGGTGAGCGCAAAAAGCTTTCAGGCTATCAAGGATCACGTGACAAAAGGAAATGGAATTGGAAAAATAGGAAAACAGGCGGTCCGGGAGGAAACCTTTTCTCCAGACCGCCTGTTTTTTCTGTTAGTTTGTATTCTGTTCCGTTTCCTGCTAAAGCCGGCTCATACCTGAATCCGTCTCGCCACATCTTCACCGATCGCAAGGCGCACGTTATCCCGTCCGATGATGATTCCGTCTTTTCCCTGCTGGAAAACACGGATATCGCTTCCCTCTCTGATCCCGTATCCCTTTAGAAATTCCAGAATCTGGGGAGCACCGAACATCCATTTGATCGTATAGTCGTCTCCCGCCTTTGCCTGTGCCAGTGACTGCATAGCTGCACCCCCATTTCCACATCACGCGCTGCGTGTTTTCGTTCTATGCGCTTTGAAACTATCCGCCTCTTTTTACTCCTAGTGTAACCATTTTGGCGTCGGTTAGTCAATGGCAATGCGGGTTAGGCACTTTTAATCTTTTTATATTTGACGTGAAAGTCCGTCGATGCTCCAGCCTGCCGCTTTTTCGCGGATATCCACGTAATCTCTGTAGATTCCCTTCTCCTTCATCAGCGCTTCATGCGTTCCTCTCTGCACCACACGGCCATCGTCGATCACCAGGATCTGACCGGCGGCTCTGATAGTATTTAGCCGGTGGGCGATTACCAGAAGAGTCTTCCCTTTTACCAGCTCTGAAATCGCCTCCTGGATGAAGCGTTCATTATCGGCATCCACGCTTGCAGTCGCCTCATCGAGAATCACCACAGGAGCATCCTTTAAGATGCAGCGCGCAATGGAAATCCGCTGTTTTTCCCCTCCGGAAAGACTCGTGCCGCCCTCCCCGATCACGGTGTCAAAGCCCTCCGGAAGCGCCATGATAAAATCATAGCATCTGGCCTTCCTCGCCGCCTCATACACCTCTTCTTTCGACGCATCCGTCTTTCCCATGCTGATATTCTGGTAAATTGTATCCTGAAAGAGATATACTCTCTGGAACACCACGCTGATATGATCCATCAGCTCCGCCAGCGGCACGTCGCGGATATCTTCTCCTCTCATCCGGATGCATCCGGATTTCACGTCCCAGAAACGGGCCAGCAGGTTGGCTGCCGTCGATTTTCCGCCGCCGCTGGGTCCAACCAGGGCTGTCATTGTATTCGGCTGTATCTGAAAAGTGACGTCCTTTAAAACCTCCTTCTCGTGATAGGCAAAGGTAACGTGATCGAACGCTATCTCCGCCTTGTGATTCCGCTCCGGAATGTGCTTTTTCCCCTCATCCGGCAGTTCTTTCTCCGCGCAGACGCTTTCAATCCGGTCAAGACAGCTGTTCATGACCGTGAGCCGCGTTGCCTCGCCGTACAGCGCCTTCAGCGGGCCGAATAAATCAAACACAAACAGAAGCAGTCCCATAAGGTACAGAATGGTCAGGGAACCGGTCTGCTGCAGATAGATGGACACACCGAACAACAGCGCCATTCCGCAGGCATAAATCAGGTTGAGCCCCCTCTGCCACGGCGTCATCGCTTCCTCAAATCCCAGTGATTTGTCTCTCGACCACTTGAAATTATTGGAAAGCTCTGCGGATTTCTCCCAACAAATTATAGCTTTTGATGATGGCTATCCCCTCCGTAAAGGAGAGCACGGCGTCCGTAAGCTTCTCGCTCTGCTCCTGTCTGCCGGCGGCTTCCTTCATGGAGATCCGGTTCATTTTTCCGGCTGTGACCATCGCTGTCACGGTCACGAGCAGGCCGATGATTCCCAGCCGCACATCGAGGTAGAAAAGAAATACCGCCATGAGAGCTGCAGAAAACGCGTAGCTCATCATATTGGCAATGGAACTCATGGCGATCTCTTCCACAAAGATCATGTCCGTAGTCAGAACCGAGCTGATCTTTCCGATATTCCCCGCCGTAAAGTACCCCATGGGCAGCTTCCGCAAATGAGCGCCCAGCGCCATCCGCTGCTCCGCAAACATCATATATCCGGCCCCACTCTGCAGCCGGTCGCTCATCAGCTGAAAAAATGCTTCCAGAAGCACGGACACACACAGCACAGCAGCAGCGGTCACACAATCTGCGGCCGTAATTGCGCCGGTATAAAACCGGGACAGCATGAGAAATGCCACGCAGAGAGGCATTTTCGACAGAATCGCCTTCAGAACGGAAAACAGGAAGGCGGTCTCAATTCTGCCCCTGTATTTTCCTGACAGCTTTAATATTCTCTGAAATAATGGAACCATTACCGTTCCTCCTTTCCGCCCGATACACGCCACTCTGCACTCTCCATGGAAGCGTTCCAGAGTTTCCGGTACTCTTCGCTGGCTTTCAAAAGCTCGTCATGGGTTCCCCTGGCTGCAATTCTGCCTTCCGCCATCACGCAGATCTGATCGGCATTTTTCACAGAGGATAAACGGTGGGCGATGACCAGAAGCGTCTTTCCCTTTACCACCTGGGAGATGGCGGCCTCCATCTTCTCCTCATTTTCCGGATCCGTAAATGCGGTCGCCTCATCGAGGACTACGACGGGTGCATTCTTTAAAATGGCTCTAGCCAGCGCTATTCTCTGCCTCTGGCCTCCCGACAGCTGTTTTCCTCCGTCTCCGGCCATCGTGTAAATTCCATCGGGGAGTTTTTCGATAAATTCCATACACTGGGCCTTTGCCGCAGCCTCAAGCACCTCTTCGTCGGTGGCTGTAAGACGGCCGATCCTGATATTTTCAAGCAAAGAGGTGTTGAATAAATACTGTTCCTGGGCCACGTAAGAGATTCTGGCGTTTAAGGCTTCCAGGCTCATTTCGCAGATATCCTGGCCGCCTATGGTGATCTTTCCTTCCCCCACATCGTAATAGTGAACCAGCAGCTTCGCCAGCGTGCTCTTGCCCGAACCGGATTCTCCCACAAGGGCTGTCTTCTGACCTTCCCTCACCGTCAGGCTGACGTCGCGGATCACGGATTTCTCCTCGTAGCCGAAGGTCACACGGCCGAACACCACGGTATTGTCCGCGCCGTGCCATCCATCGGCGGTCTGTCTTAGGGGCTCCGCCCCCAGCATTTGCTCCAGTGCATTCAGCTTATAATTGATCTGCGGCAGCGAGGGAAGAAAGCTCAATGCCCTGGAAGCGGAATTCCCAGGCTTAAGGACAGGCACATCACCAGAATAAAATCCGGCAGAGAGGAATATCCCTTCAGCACAAACCAGGACCCCAGAGGCAGCGTCACAATCAGCGTGCACGGCAGAATACTGTTATAGGCCGCCATCCACGGCCAGCAGGCCTTATACCAGTCGAGGGTCAGATTCCGGTAGGCCAGCACATCTCTCTGGAACCGTTCATAGGATACGCCATCCCTGTTGAACACCTTCACCACCTCCATGCCGTTTATGTACTCGATAATGGTGTTGTTCATGACCTTGCCGGCCTCATAGTAACTCACCATCCCGTTCTGACCAATGCGGTACATGACCATCATGGCCAGGAAACCCACAGGCAGGGATGCGAGGGACATAAGCGCCAGCTTCCAGTCCACAAAGAACAGAGCTGTGTAAACCACGACCGGAATCACCGTGTTGGCAAAGCCCTCCGGCAGAGCGTGGGCCAGAAGCATCTCCATGCTCTCCACGTCATCTACGAACAGGCGCTTGATACTCCCCGTCCCTTTCTCCTGAATCACCCCCAACGGCAGCTTCTCCATACGGTTCTGAAGAGAAATGCGGATTCTCATCAGGATGTTGTAGGCGGCTTCATGGGACAGGGACAGTCCCTTCACATACAGGCAGGCATGCAGCACCAGGCACACCAGCACGCCGGCTATCCGGACCGCCGCATAGGACAAGTCCATGGGTTCTCCCTCAATCAGCGGCGCGATGATCTGGCAGGCAAAGATAAACGGGAGGACACTCATGAACACTCCCAGCAGGATGACCGCAGAAGCCAGAAAGGTCGTCTTTTTGTAGGGCCCCGCGTACTCTAAAATCTTTTGAAACATATCCGATACCACTCCTTTCAACAGTAACTCCTGTCATGCCGGACTCTCCGGTATGAAAAAAACACGTCGAGTTAGTTTTATCTAACTTGACGTGTTATATTTTACGGCGATAACCAAAGCATTTCTACCAAAAAACGGTATATTTCTAACGGTTTTTCATTTTCCGGCGTACTCCTTGGGGAGCACGCCGTATTTCTTTTTAAAAGAGGCGGAAAAATGGCTCATGTTGGAGTATCCGGACAGCGCGGCCGCCTGGCTCACATTCTTCTGTTCGGTCAGCAGAAGCGCCGCGTGCTCCAGCCTCCGCTCGATCAGATAGGAGTGTATGGTTTTTCCGGTTATTTCCGAAAACAACCGGGCCAGCCTGGAGACGCTTACGCCTACCGCCCTTGCCAGCCGCTCGCAGTCCGGCGCATCGGTAAGGTGCCGGTCCAGAATCCGCTTTGCCTCCCTCACCGCTTCCTGATCGGTTCGGGTAATCCCACACAGTCTCTTTTGGGCCTTCCGGCATGTGAGAAGTTCCTCAAAAGAGGCGGCGAGCAGTTCCAGCAGCTTTCCTTCCAGATAGAGGCGGCCAATCCCGTCCTCATACCGCCCGGACTGTTCCAGTTCAGCCAGTATCCGGCAGATTCCGGGCGTGATCTCAATACTCTCCACCGCAGAGCTGAACCGCTCCGCCGATATCTCTTCCCTGCCTTCAAAATACGCGTTCTGAAGCCTGCGGTAAACCTGTACCGGAATCTGCACGCTTTTAAACACGAAATCGCATTTTCCCGGATAGTATCCCCATGTGGTCCTGTCTCCGTTCCGATAGATATAGGCATTTCCTTTTTCCATGGAAACAGGTCTGGGGATCCCCTCGATCTCCCAGACCATGCCCTGATTCATGCAGAATACAAACTGCACCTCATCTCTGTTGTTCTCTCCCCGCCTGTATACATGGACATCCCGCTGGTAATTCATGCGCCAGTCCAGAAGGTCGATTCCCTGTCTCGTATTTTTCTGGCAAATGGAAAACCGTCCGATTTCCTCCGGCGCATTTCTCAAAACCTCGTAGACCTGCTCCGATGGCATCTGTTCAAAAAGATCGTTGAAATATCGGCTTGCATCCTGCACCTTGTGTTCCTCCTTTTAGCGGGCCTTCCTTTGCCGGCTTTTCTTCTCTCCTATGCCAGCGCCTTTCCCAGCTCCTCGCAGGCACTTTCCGCCTCCGCGTCCGGAGCGTCATTGCAGATCACGCAGTCGCAGGCCAGTACAGCGCCATCCTCCCGGCAGGTCTCCTCCCAGTTTCTCATCCACTCGCCGTCTCCCCATCCGTAGGAGCCGAAGAGCGCAATCTTCTTCCCTCTCAGCTTCGCCTCGCAGCTCAGGAACATCGGCTCAAATTCGTCCTCCTCCAGCTGCTCACTTCCCATAGACGGGCAGCCGAATGCAACTGAATCAAATTCATCCATTTTGTCCGCCCCGAATTCCGCAGCCGTATACAGCGAGACCTCCGCTCCTGCCGCCTGCGCGCCTTCCACCACTTTTGCCGCCATAGCCTCCGTATTGCCTGTTCCGCTCCAATACACTACTGCTGTTTTGCTCATGTTTTAATCCTCTCTTCCTTTCTTTTTTTACCAACCACAGTATTTCTGCTCCAGGGCCGGACCGAACACCGGCACAAGGACAGAAATGCCTTTATCTCGTATGGATTTCGCAGGTTAGTTTCAACTAACTTCAAATAGTATAGCATTGGGATTCCGTAAATACAAGTACCGCTATTTAACAATGTTTCTCACTATCTGAAGGAAGAGACCGGGAGGCAGGGTCCGACAGAGGGTCACTGCGGCGGCCGTCAGGCTTAAGAATCTCGATTGCCATGTACTTTTCTGTAATATTATGGTATTATTTTATATATTTTCACTGTTTTTTCCCTTACCAAAACACGTTAATAAAAAGCAAAAATACAATCAGGAAGGTTCCATCATATGTTAAATACTATCGAATCCATCAACAATGCCGTGAACAATTTTATCTGGGGCGTCCCAGCCATGGTCTGCATCATCGGCGTGGGCCTCTATCTGAGTATCCGCACCAATTTTCTGCAGATCCGCAAGTTCTCCTATTCGATCCGGGTTACCCTGGGCCGGATGTTCCGCAAGCGCGACGCGTCCGATGGTACCATGACACCGTTTCAGGCGGTCTGCACCGCTCTGGCCGCCACGGTCGGCACCGGCAATATCGCCGGAGTGGCCGGAGCCATCGCCATCGGAGGCCCTGGCTCCGTATTCTGGATGTGGGTTTCTGCGATTCTGGGTATGTGTACGAAATTTTCCGAGGTAACTCTGGCTGTGCATTTCCGTGAAGTGAATGAGAAGGGCGACTTAGTAGGCGGCCCCATGTACTACATAAAGAACGGTCTCGGGAAAAACTGGCGCTGGCTGGCCACTCTGTTTTCGGCCTTCGGCGTCCTCACCGTGTTCGGAACGGGCAATGCCACTCAGGTAAACACCATCACAACAGCAATCAACTCTGCGCTGCTCAATTACCATTTGATCGAGGAAGGTTCTGCGCACACCACCAGTCTTATCATCGGAATCATTCTGGCGGCTCTGGTAGCCCTGGTCCTTCTCGGCGGAATCAAAAGAATCGGAAGCGTGACGGAGAAACTGGTTCCCTTTATGGCGCTGTTCTATATCGTGCTCGCCTTCGGCGTGATTCTTCTCAATATTAACCGGGTTCCCGCTGTATTTTCGTCGATTGTTTACGGGGCATTTAACCCGGCGGCCGTCACAGGCGGCGTGGTCGGAACCTTCTTTATGAGCATGAAGAAAGGCGTCTCCCGCGGCATCTTCTCCAACGAAGCAGGCCTTGGAACGGGATCCATCGCCCACGCCTGCGCCGACACGAAAAAACCGGTGAAACAGGGCTTTTTCGGGATTTTCGAAGTGTTTGCCGACACCATCGTCATCTGTACGCTGACCGCATTTGTCATCCTCTGCAGCGGTGTTCCGGTTCCTTACGGGGAAGCGGCCGGCGCAGAATTAACCATTCTCGGGTTTACTTCCACCTATGGCAGCTGGGTCTCCATTTTTACAGCCGTTGCCATGTGCTGTTTCGCATTTTCCACCATCATCGGCTGGGGATTATACGGTGCCAGATGTATCGAGTTCCTGTTCTCCTCGCGCATTATCAAAGCGTTCATGATCGTCTACTCTCTGGTCGCAATCCTGGGCGCCACCATGGATTTAGGGATGCTCTGGAGTATCGCCGAAACCTTTAACGGCCTGATGGCAATTCCCAACCTGATCGCGGTGTTCCTGCTGTCCGGCACTGTAGTCAGGCTGGTTAAAGAATACTTTGACGGGGAAGGAAAAGAGTAATCCGCGAATTTTAAGAATTATTATTTGCTTCTTGACATACCTCGAGTTTCTATGTATGATAGGATTACGATACATAGAAACTCGAGGTATTTTTTAGGGAAATATTTCTGAAACGGAGGCAAATATGGACAAAAAATATATGGCCGTAGGCTCTTCCATGCTGATCCTGAAGCTATTGGAACAGCAGGACATGTACGGCTATCAGATCATCAAAGAGCTGGAAATAAGAAGTGAACGCGTTTTCACGCTGAAGGAGGGGACGCTTTATCCCCTGCTGCACGCGCTCGAACAGGATGGGGCGGTGATCTGCGAACAGAGAACTGCGGAAAATGGCCGTGAGCGTAAGTATTACATCATAACCGAAAGCGGCCGGAAACTTTTACAGGATAAGCTGAAGGAATGGGATTCGTTTCAGACGGCAGTGAATCAGGTGATCGGGGGTGTTTTGTTTGGATAAACCCTTCCAGAAGAATCACAATCAGCATACAGATTATGAAGAAGAATTTTTAGAGGATGTGGCGGATCAGATCGCCTATAAGCCTCTGCGCCCGGCAGTGGTAAAAGAATTAAAGGACCATATCGATGACAGGACGGAAGAGTATCTCTCAGAAGGGATGAGTCCCGAAGATGCGGTTAAAAAAGCGGTGGATGCCATGGGGGACGGTGTCGCGATCGGCACCGGGATCAACGCGGTCCGTCACGTCCAGTCCAGCCGCCTTCTGATGGTTCTGACCGTGATTCTTCTTCTCATCGGTCTCGCTGCGGAAACCTGCACGGCCGTGATTCCGGAACTGACGTTCCGCGGGCTTTCTATCTATCTGACTGGCGTGTCCTTCTGGTGGTCATGGCGCTGAAAGGATATCCTCTGCTGATCCGGTACCAGAAGCGGCTGCTCATTCTGGCGGCAGCCATATTTACCGCGGAAGCCATATTCCTTTCCATGATCAAATTCGATTGGATAGCGGATGTAATCTGGGACACGGCATACATCATTCCATGGCATATGATTGATTACTATGCGCTTCTGCTGACCGGACCGGTTGTCGTCATCCTTCTCTACCGGATGCGGAAGCAGACACAGAAAGCCATGGCAGCCGCTTTTCTTCTCACTGCCGGGGCAGTCCTTATCCATTACTTTACATACAACAGCTTTACGCTGGCCGAGACCGTGACTTTCCTCTTCTCCATGATCGGAACCGTGTTGTATATGATCTGCCGGGGGATGTTCGCCGGAAATAAAAGAAGGCTCCTGATCCAGGCCGCCGCCGGGGGCGTGGTACTCCTTCTTTTTTATGGGATGCTTCCCGGCCAGTCCCGGTATTTTCAGGCATTTGTAAATCCGGAGGCGAACGCATACGACACCTTAAGCGACTCCTATAACGGGGTTCTGATTCAGGAGCTGCTCTCCAAATCACCGCTGGCCGGCCGGATTTCGCTTACGCCGGAGGAGCTGATGGAGTATGGAACCGGCGAATGGTATTTCAGCTACGGAGATGCCAGAGAGGCTGCCGCGGAAGGGAAAAAGCCGTTTTCAGAACATCACCGCTCCATCTTCCGCTCCGATCCGTCAGATGTCACTTTATGGAACATTCTGCCCCAGCATTACGCGAACAACTATCTTCTGGCCGTATTCATACTACAGTTCGGCTGGCTGACCGGAATTCTGTTTCTTACAATTATGGCCGCCTTCTACGCAGTCCTCTTCTCCTGCATCCGAAGGATACACGGCGCGCTCGCCGGAGCGGTGTCCTTTCACTGCGGCCTGTGCCTGCTGTTTCAGAGCGTGCTCTATATACTTGGGAACTTTGGTTTCCAGTATGGCAGCTTTACTAATCTTCCCATGGTTTCGGAGGGCAGTATCAGCATCCTCGTAAATATGCTACTGCTGGGATTTATCTTCTCGGCCTACCGGTATGACCGGGTCATCGATGCGCCGGCCTGCGGGCAGCGAAGCAGTGCGGTCTGAATTGCAAAGCGGCCTTAGCTGGCCGCCTGCAATTCCAGGCCATAGATAAACATATTCAGGCGGTAGTCTGTATGTGGGCTGAATTCCACCGTCTTCTCTCCCAGCCGCTGCATTCCCCGCTTCTCGTAAAACTGGTAAGTACAGCTGGAATCCGTGAAGAGGTACAGAGTCTTTGCCCCTTCCTGTTCCAGATAATCAAGGGCCTGGGCAAAAAGCATTTTTCCGATGCCGGTTCCCCTAGTACTCTCATCCACGGCAAAGAAACAGATTTCCGCGTCAAAGGCATTTCCTGCATTTTTCAGCAGTTCTTCGTCCGTCTGGTCGAAGGTACTGAAGAATTTACCGATTCCTCTTCCGGTTTTCGTTGTGAACAGCAGCGCAATGGACCAGAGCTGAGCCAGGGTGCGGCGAAGGGCGAATTTCGGAACGGATTTTTTACTCCCTGCCAGAATAACTCCCAGCACCTTTCCATCCACAGCCGCGACACAGGAAAATGTCGCCCGCAGCAGACAGGAACGCAGATACAGCCTTGCCATATGCTTTGCATCCTTCGGATTGCTGCTCAGCGCGTCGTATTTCCACGTCTTGCGTATGATATCCTCTATAAACGGATAATCCTTTCGTGTGATGGGGCGCAGTGTAATATGTTTTGAATTCATGATTCTATTCTCCTTTTTTCTTGTATTTGTACCGTCTTACCTGTATAATAATCCATACAGTAACTGTACGGTCAAGAGGAAAAGGGGATTTTTTTATGGAAAGAGAAAAACTATTTACGATCGGCCAATTTGCAGCCCTTCATAACATCAACAAAAAGACTCTGATGTGGTACGATGAGATCGGCTTATTCAAGCCGGCGGTCGTAAAAGAGAACGGCTACCGCTATTACACCTACTATCAGAGCTCTTTGCTGGAGACGATTCTGATTTTGCGGGAATTAAATATGGGAATTCCTGAGATCAAAGAGTTTTTAGACAGGCGTGGGGCAGAAGCCTACGTTCAGCTTCTGCATAAAAAGATTCAGGACGTGGACCGTGAAATAGAGAAGCTGAACGCGATCCGTGATATGCTGACGGACCAGTACGGTACCTTCACCGATTTACTGAACACCGATCTGACCCGGATCGACGTTATCGAATGTGAAGAGGAGTATCTGCACATCATTGCCTCCGACCAGGCCCTGTCCATGGAGGATGAGATTGAACAGATGGTTGAATCCATGAAACAGCACCATTTTAAGAGTCTCCACGATACCACTTACGGCTCCCTGATCTCCGTCTCCCACCTGCTCCATTCCGAGTTCGACCAGTATGACGGCCTGTTTATGAAGGTTTCCCACACAGCTTCTGTAAATGAAATCCATAAAAAACCGGGCGGCAGCTATCTGTGCGCCTACTGTACGGGAAGCTGGGACAGGCTTCCGCAGCGATATTCGGAAATCCTGGATTATGCGAAGCAGCACGGCCTCACGCTTTTCGGATACGCCTACGAAACAGGGGTAAACGAGATGACCATCAATTCCATTGACGAATACATTACACGAATCGTGATTCCGGTCAAAAACTAGACGATGAATAGAGGCCCCGCATCCCGCTGCTGGATAAAATTCTGCAGTACCTCCAGCCCCCGGCGGAGTTGTTCGTCACTCTCCGCCGAGCTGGTTGCCACTCTGACGGCATTTGCTTTCAGCTGTTTTCCAACATAGAAGCGCTCTGCGCCGAATACGCTGACTCCCCTGCTGGAGAGTTCGGCCTCACAAAGCCTTCCGGTTAAATGCTCCGGAAGTTCCAGCCACTGATAATACGATTCCATGCAAATATCGCAGTCAGGAAAAAAGGAGGCATAAATCTGATTGCGCTCCGCGGCGGCCGCCCTCTTTTTCTGTATGATTTTCCACGCCAGGCCGCTCCGGATTATCTCGGCTGCAATCTCCATATTTAAAGAGGAAATCTTCAAATTCTGACTGAACATCCCCTGTTCCATGGCATTGATATATTGATCCGGCAGATATAAATATGCAATTCTTATCCCCGGACAGAGCGGCTTGGAAAGCCCGCTGACATAGATACAGTGTTCCGGCGCCTCTAAGGCGAGGGGCGAATACGGTGTCTCAAGCAGGGCGGCGTAATTGTCATCCTCAATTGCAATCAGGTTCTGTTTTCGTATAATCTCAGCGATCTCCCTCTTCCTCGAATCTGAAAAGGCGATATTGGTGGGATTTCCTCCCGCCGGCATCATATATACACCTTTTATCTTTTGAAGCGTACAGACATTTTCCAGTTGGTCAGGACGCATTCCCCACACGTCATTTTCAATGGGCACCAGCTGTAAATAAAGCTGATTGGCCAGGCTGATGAAATTGGGATACGTGTAGGTGTCGACGGCAATGCGGTCTCCCGCCTCAAAAAGCGTGGAAAGTATGGTCGCAAGTGCATTCTGAGCGCCTGCCGCGATCATGGTGTTGTGCTCATTGGCCTCCAGGCCAAACCGCTGCAGCCACCGGGAAGCGGCCAGAATCTGCCCTCTGTCCCCCAGGGGATGGGAATACTCAAACAGCCTTTCTGAAAATGGTTTTTTCAGAATCTCCATCGTCAGATCCCGGATCGCCGCGTTGGACTCGTAGAAGGGATGGATGATGGCCAGTTCGATTCTGGGTCCGGTATTTTTCTCAACTGTAGATGTGGGGACATTGGCGTAAGGCGTCACATACGTCCCTTTTCCGGTGGCAGCGTGGATCAGCCCCCGCATTTCACAAAGCTTGTACGCCTTTGTGATGGTGCTCAGATTTAAATCCAGAAAGTCCGCCAGTTCCCGCTGTGGGGGCAGCTTCGTATTGGCCGCCAGCTTTCCGCTCTTAATATCCTGCTCCATCAGATCGGCAAGACTGTAATAGACCGGGTAAGCCAGCTTCTGCTTATCCGGCTTCCAGGACATTGGATAATTTTCAAATGAATTAATTGGCATGATAATCTCCTCTATGGCGTGTCTGTGTGTGCTGCCGCGTTGGAAAAGGCGGTGTTACGGTCCCGGGGATACCGTTGCCGGGCAGGTGGGGTTGTCCGACAGATTCGGTTGGTTTGACTGACTCGGCTGGTTTGACGGATTCGGCTGGTTCGGCATATTCGGCTGGTTCGGCATGGAAGCGTCGGAAATGGGGGATGACGCTGGTATTTGGTCATTTCTGCTTTCGCTTCCAGGCGGGGAGGACGGATTTTCTCTATTGCTGCTGGTATTTCCGGGGCCAGCCGTCTGACTGGCTGCGTTACCGTTTCCACTTTCAGACGCAGACGTCTGGTTCTCTCCGTCTTCGCTACTATTTCCATTTTCAGACGCGGCCGTCTGGTTCTCACCAGTCGTATTTTCTGCTGCTGGCGTACTGCTTTCTGTCTGGCTGTTGTTTGGAGTTGTTTTCTTTGATCCCTCTTCGGAGACTGATGAATCCACGGAAGAGGACGAACCTCCCGATACCGATGAAGCTCCCGCCTTCGACGCATCACCCGCCCCCGGCGTAGTCTTACCAGTTTCCGTTCCATCCAGATGATAACACAATACCGGTATGTGTGCCTCAATATTTTCATAAATAGTTTTTGCCACCGCAGGAGGAAGGTTTATACAGCCATGGGAACCGTTTTTCTTATAGATGGTCCCGCCGAAACTGGACCGCCAGTATCCATCATGCATCCCGATATTTCCGTTAAATGGCATCCAGTATGTAACAGGCGTATTATAGTTCTTGCCCTTCAGCACCGCGTTGCGCTGCTTATAGGTCAGTTCATAGGCGCCAGCAGGGGTGCTCCACCCCTTCGCCTCATTTCCGGATACAAAATCCGATTCAATCAGCAGCTTCCCATTCTTATAATAGAACAAATGCTGGGCAGTGAGATTCATTTCCACGTAAGTGTCCCCGTAATCCGGGCCGTCGTGGCTGGCCGCTTTCTGGGCGTAGACCGGCTCCAGCTCCTGACTTTCTCCGGATCTGATTATTTCCAACAGAGCCTCCGTTTCCGCCTCCTTATCAATCAGCCAGCCGTAATGGCCTTTTGTGATCGTCACAGTGGGTCCATAGGAAGTCTTCAGTTCCTTTGCACAGTATGCAGTATTGTATTTTTTCGCCAGATTCACCACATACGCTTCCACTCCGTTCCGGTCAACGACTGCCCTTCCTTCTCCATCCATCGACAGCCACGGAAGAATCGTACTTCCGTCCAGTACCTCAGAACGGCTTCCGAAACGGTAGGTCACGGTCACATCTGCACAGACCTTTAACGCCTCCTTTTGAGCCAGCAGTTCCGGGTCCGTCTCTGAGACTCCCGGTTCTTTATAAACAGCCCGTTCGTCCAGCGAGATACGTGTTTCCAGGCTGGAGACCGCTTTTCCTATTTCTTCTGACAGACGTTCCCGGACAGGCGCCTTTCCCGGTTCTTCCTTAATAATCTGTAATCCGATTCCACTCACAAAGGCCACATACGCATCAGCCGGCTCCACAACCTGTTCCGGATCGAGACATTCCAGAGCAGCAACCGCCAAATCCATTTTTCCTTTGTCATATTCCACCATATAACTGGAGGGATACTCGGCTCCTCTTATGGCTCGCAGCCCCCATAGCAGTGAATTCTGCTTCCTCAAAATGTTCTCTAAGGTCCCGTCAAAGACAGGATGCAGACCGACCGCTTCTCCATTTATCCGCTCCTCTGCGCCGTCCCTCTCCTCCAGGACCAGTTCATAACGTTCAATTCCCTTCCTGATCTCTGACTGCACCTCTTCTATCGTCATTCCCGAAACAGTAATACCGCCAATCCTCGTGTTTGGCAGAAATGTATTTCTGTATTTCAGACTGATCATACAGTAGACTATTGCTGCCGCCGCTATCATACAAATGGAAATACGTCTGGTAAAATAGATCCATTTTCTTCTCCTTCGCCGTCTTCTGGCCTTCATACTGCGGTTCGTGATATGTTTTTCCTTACACCGCTTCAATGGCCGCTCTCCGCCATTACTCCTTCTTTCAACCATATTTCTTTCTTATGCTCCTCATTTCAATCCGTCTGTCACTTTACTTCTGCAATACAGCTTTGAATCTATCGGTATTATAACATCAACTTTGCACCACAAAAACAGGAGAATTGTGTGGCAGACAATTTAAGCAGCAAAACCATGGTAAGAAAGCGATTCCCCGATAAGCAAAAAGAAGTTATAGACTTTTTATTTGAAATGTAGTAGACTGAATCAGGAAGTGTAGATAGAATTATCTGCATTTTTTTCATTTAAACAGATCAGCTCTCAGAAAGTGAAAATATATGATAAAAAAGGACAGCGCAGATTTTTCAGCCGTGAAGAACAATACGCTATTAATGGGTGATGAGAATTTTGCTTATTTTTCGCCCAGCGAGCAGTTGAAAACACTGATCTCTAACTATACCATAACCTTTCCAAACAAAGGTGTCATTTCCGATAACTATACTATCGTGCCGCATGGAAGTGCAACTCTTGTCCTTACATATGACGGGGCCGATCTGCGCATCCTGATTTTCGGACCGTCCTCCAAACCATATTTTGTTGGAAAAAATGCGAATGCATGCAGCGTGATATTCATTATCGAATTTCAGCCGGCAGGGCTGTTTGTATTCACCGGAACAAAACAGAATCAGCTGATGGATACGATCATTTCCTTTGAACAGATCGCGCCCCGCCTGAATTCTTCCATAAAAGAAATCTTCTGTAACGCGGGAACCGCGGAAGAACTGCTGACCAGAATCGAGAGTCTGCTGCTTTGCAGCCAATGCAGCAAATACCCGGCTGAATTCCGTCTGGCCGTGCAGCTGATCATTCAGAGTAACGGTAACTTAAGTCTCAAAGAAATAACAGAAAAAACATTTTACAGTGAACGTCATTTAAACAGGCTTTCCAATCACTATTTAGGATTTAACCTGAAACATTTTTCCCGAATCGTGCGTATCAACAAAGCCATTTATCTGCTGCACCATACGAGCCACATCCTCGATTATATATCTGCCGAATCCGGTTTTTATGACATTTCTCATTTTATCAGGGATTTTAGGGCCATATGCGGCGTTACTCCTCAGGAATTCCGAAGCAACTTGTCCGATTTTTACAGTGCGATCGCAAAGTTTTAGGCTATAATTGAGAAAAAAGAGGAGGTATCCATATGAAATACGGAGGCACATTGCTTATAGTTGATGATATGGAAAAATCAAAATATTTTTACGAAACAATCCTGGAGCAAAAAATCCTCATGGATTTAGGAGAACACGTCTCATTGGAAAATGGCCTCAGCCTGCAGGCAAACTACGAAGCAATGATCGGTAAATCACTGAACAGAAAAACAGCAGCAAATAACTTTCAGCTCTATTTTGAAACAGACCGGATCGACGACTGGGAGAGAAAGCTGGAGGCCATCGAAGGAGTGGAATTTATCCATCACCCGACGGAATATCCCTGGGGCCAGCGGAGTATGCGGTTTTATGATTTTGATAAATATATCATTGAGGCAGCAGAAAGCATGGAGTGCGTCATCAGGCGTTTTCTCAGCCAGGGATTAGCGGTTGAGGAAGTGGCCAAACGGACTATGTATCCGGTTGAGTTTGTTGAAATGCTGGTGTAATTGGATAAAACTTTACTGATCTGCAATGAAACGGGACGACATTCTGGCCATACCAGCGAAAACAGCATAGTATGTCCTGGAACAGGCAAATGTATTTTCACACATTAAAACAGGTATCTGAGGAAGCAACATTTCTTCATCAGATACCTGTTATTATTTACTCCAATACTATCACTGCGTATTAATACAACTTCGCCCCCGCCGGAATCCTATCATCCACCATCAGCAGATTCAGTCCCTCATGTCCGTCTTCCTCATGCACGGCTGAAATCAGCATACCGCAGGAGTCAATTCCCATCATCTTTCTTGGCGGCAGATTCACGATGGCGATGGCTGTCTTACCAATCAGATCCTCCGGCTCGTAGTACTCATGAATTCCGCTTAAAATCGTGCGGTCTGTGCCGCTTCCATCGTCCAGAGTAAACTGGAGAAGCTTCTTGCTCTTCGGCACTGCCACGCAGTCTTTGATCTTCACTGCACGGTAATCAGACTTTGAGAAAGTCTCAAAATCCACCATCTCTTCAAACAGCGGCTCAATCTTCACATTGGAAAAATCAATCTCCACCGCGGCTTTCACGTTCTCAGCAGCCGGAGCAGAAGCAGCGGCCGGAGCGGCCTTCCTGCTATTATCAGAACTGCCCAGCGTCTTCATCGTCGGGATTAGACTTTGAGCCTTTACACATCGTTACACACTCTTACATATTGCTCGATTTTCCTTGTAAAATCAAGGTTTCTGCGTTACACCCCATTACATATCATTTCAAGAATTTGATGTGATTTTGATGTAAAACGCAAAATTTGATGTAGAAATGATGTATATCATAATGTCCTGAAAGGATATCCTATGGACATTTTGTTCCCTATGAAATTAATACTTTACCTTGTAAATTTTTAAAACTCTGACGCTTTTTTACTTCTGTTGCTTCTGCGTAGATGTCCATCGTTGTAGTAACATCTGCGTGCCCCATTATGTCCTGTATAACTTTGATGTTTGTTTCATTTTCACAGAACCTGGTGCAAAATGTATGACGCATATGGTGACACGAAAAATGCGGAATTAGAATCGGTTTCCGCTTTTCCTTTTTAGCCTGCTCCTTTTCCTCTGCATTGTAAGCCTCATAAATCCTTCGGATTGCCCGGTTAATTGTCATGGGATTGTGAACACGGTGCTCGCGATTGGTAAATATGAAGCCTGAATATCCGTCAATCACATCCTCATTAAAACCGGTTTCTTTTTGCTGCTCTTCTTCCTGCTGCAGAGCCTCATATACTTCATCAAACATTGGAATTGTACGAATACCAGACTTTGTTTTCGGAGTTGTTATATGAAACTCACATTTCCCGGAATCCTGAATCCGGTAGATAAGGTTGTGATTAATGGAAATAATACGTTCCTCAAAATCCACATCCTCCCACCGGAGCCCTATCACCTCTCCAATACGGCAGCCGGTTCCCAACAACGTGACAAACAGTGGCAGCCAATGATTATAAATCGGACTCTCCGTTGTATACTTCATGAACGCTTTCTGCTGCTCGTAAGTCAGTGCATGTCTTTTTGGTTTTTCCCAGATATTACTTTTTTTAATTTCACTCATAATGCCGTCTGAAGGATTGATTCTGATTATACCATCCCTATGGGCCATTGTAAACACAGGATGAAGAATCGTATTGATTATCTCCATACTGTTAGGCTTAAATTTCTTTTTATCAATCAAATACTGATAAAATGTCTTTACATCAGAGTATTTGATATCCGCCAGCCTTCTGTTTCCAAATGTAGGTCTTACATAATTGTCATACATATATTTGTAATTTGTCCTGGTAGACTGCTTCAAATTGCTTTTTCCAGCAATATAGCGGTCAAATGCCTCATTCAACGTGGTAGTCTCACCTGTATATATGTCAATCCCATTGAGCAAATCTCTGGTAAGGCTATCTTCCTGCTTACGGAGTTTTACCAAATCACGGTTATAAATCACCCTCCGTATATTGTTTACATCTTTATACTGATAGATATAATATCCATCTTTCCGTTCACTTTCACCTGGACGTAAAACGCGCCCCTTGGAATCTTTTCTCGAATTCGCCATTAGCTTATACCCCTCTTTCGGAAAATCAAGGTTACTTCTGGCAATTTATTCACTATCATATGACGAGACAAAAATTCCATTTTATTCAGCATACTTTCGATTGTATCTCCTGTCTTCTTACGATATTCTTCTTTTCCTCACCTCCTCAATCAGGATTAACAATCTATGCTTATATTATAGTCTTTCGTGTCTTCATTGTTCAAGTGCATTTATACTAAATATTATTTATAAATCACCATCAATAACCGTTTTTCATCCCTATTCTCTAAAGGCTTCCAGATAAGCATCCAGAATCTCCGTATTAACTAATGCAATATTCCGAATCTTATATACTGCATGGGCTTCTTTTGCTATTTTCATAAAGGATTGAATACCCATGGAGTATATTTCTGCTCCTTCCGGATATCTTACAAACTTTTTTCTGTCTTTCCTCGCCTGTTCCAACAGTTTCACCTCTTTAGAATTTATAATGTAATCACTTTCTCCAAAGCAAATCTTATTGTGCCGTATTTTCTCCTCCCCCGGCACCTGGAGTTGCCCTACCTGCCCGCAAAGCAGCTTAAACCAAGCCGGATATTTCGTGCCGGCCTCGTCTCCCCTCATTCGGTGAGCGGCAGTCCCCACAAGTCTCCAACAGGTCTTATCATCGCACGATTCATGGGGCCGCCATGAGTCATCAGGTTCCTGCCGGAACCTATTTTGATTTGATAGTTTTCGCAACATTTCTGTTTGGGCGTATCTCTCGTATGCTCAAAACCTGCCTGCGTTATAGGACAACTGATTATTTGGTTGTCAATGTGCGGTTGGCGTTTAAGCCTTTCATTAAATAAATAGGATTATTTTGGAAGAATTTAGAATTGTATGAAATAAAAATAGGACTAAATAGATGAAATATGAAACCGCAACAGCCGTGATTAAAAACTATCACAGAATTGCAATTGCCCCTCATTCAAGCTATAGACGTTAGCCTGGACGGGGAGCAATTAGATAACTATAGAATGTTCTTTAATGTATTACTGATAATATATCCGTGATAGTCTTAGCTAAAAAGCATAAACTTATGCCATCATAGATAGTGGCTAGAATTGGAACCCAGCCATCGGCTGATGCCATTTCCCACAAACCAACAGCAAGCTTTTTTATTGGATCTATAAAAAATCTGCAAATTAAACCTCCGACTACAAAGAGAATCAATGTTACCACTATTGTTATAATTTTAAACGCAGTATCTTTCAACGAAGGTATAAGTGATTTCATCTCACTACTACTTTGCGTTGGATATTCGTCTGTAAAATCACTAACAGTTTGACTGGCTTGATCAAAAACCACGCCGGTGCTCCCTTGCAAAGATGCCTCAATACTCTTCCCTTTAACGATAAGAACTATATTAACCACTGTTAATATAATGGTAAGAATAATTATCACCTTTGAATAACAACTAAGATTGCAAAACCTTTTTTTCATTAATATACCATCTTTCCTATAATTTCTTAAGCTTGCGTTTTACAGGAAGCTCAATAAAATTTATCGTTTCATATCCACTCCCCAACAAAGCGAAAGATACCTTACTAAATCTATTTAAAACGCGATTTGATGATATCACGTATTGATTTTTTCATATTGTTTCTATTACGTTCTTCCATCCATATGTTTTCCTTATTTGTTATATATTCATCATGAATTACTTCTGCTCCATTGAATTTACGTATAATATCTAGTGGCATATCTTCAACTATTTTATCTCCTAGCAGCTTCCAAAGATTATGCCATGTATCCTCACTATTTAGTGAACCATAAAATTTCACTTCAAATCCATCACCCACAATTTCATTATCTGTAACAATATATTCTAAATCTTTTATTGTAGACAATATCATAATATTATTGCCATATCTGTCAACCGCCGCCATCGACTTATACAAAAAATCCGAATTTGTTACCCAAATCCCACATCCATTCTCACTCGTATCATAAATATAATTATTTAATGTTAATTGAGCATTATAATCTATCCATTTTCTTCCAACTTCATCCCGCTCTACATTAGCAGGTTTCTCTAAGTGATAATATTTAATAAATAATTTATTTTTTAATTGCGAACCTGATTGACCTCCATTATGCTTATATTGCTTTAACGTTTCAATGAAATGCCCATCATTAGCGCTCTGCAACTGTATCTCTATATTTTTATAAATTGGTTCCCAAGCAGAAAACTCTCCACCACAAAATTCTGACATATCCTTTTCAAAAATATGCACATCTTTTTGTTCCCCCAGATTTATACTTACAATAATATAGCCATCAAAAACATCGTATTTTCTTGTTGCAATTTTCAAACGAACGCTGAACTTCTCTTCGGTTGTTAAATCTTTAAATAAATATTCATTCATACCGCTTCTCCAAAGACTCAATTTTGACAAATTATAACATATATTCAGAAGAAATGTAACCACTTATTGTAGTCTATAAGCTACACCTCTATAAGCTACACCTCTATATGCTACACGCAAAAAGAAGAGCGTTTCGTCACTAGATTCATGCACCTGATTTTTAATATTATACTTCATCCTATTAGACTAATTATACGAGCATTTGTCGTGTCTATAAAACATATATGTCCTCTAACCATACCCAAAATTATTCTTTCCTCACTGGTGCATAAAAAATCGTAATATGAGCGTTATCATCCCCATAATCAATCATTACATAGTAATCCCGAATCATATACCATGTATGCCAATCTTCAAGAGAATAAACTTCACCAGTTTTAAAGTCCACCAAACATACATCCTTGAATTGACCATCTGCCAAATCAGCTTCTTTGCCTGTCATATTTTCAAACTTCTCTAGGCATTCGGAACATAGACGCTCTGAAAGTCTCTCCCAGTCAATTACACTTTTCTCTCCATAATTAACATCAATTTCAGCAATCCCTCGCTCATGCATTCCTCGGATTATAAACGTACATTCGCCTTCTCCATAAGAAGTAAATATTGTAGAGTTGCCGGACTGTTCAAAAATTTCTTTTCCAGAATCTTCATCATAACATCTCACCTGGCTGTCACTGATACCCCATTTATTGAGACAAATTATACCTATAGAATCAAATCGTCGGTAATAACCCATAAGGCTGTCCCCTCGTTTTCCACACAAGGCACAGTCATTTGAAACATTTGCAGATTCCTCTCCATCAGAAATTATAGATAAACTGGCCTTTGTTTGACAGCCATACAACAGACAACAGACTAACAAATAGGCTAAAAAACATATTTTCTTTTTCATAGTGGCTCCAGGACAATAAAAATGAGAGTCGGTCCATATTTTTTAGACCGTACCTCTCACTTCCGTCTGATTCCCTGTATATAAGTTTTCACAAGAACCCTCTCCTCATCAGCTAAAGAAAGCCATGTGTCCAGCACATGCCGCTGTTCTTCTGACAAATTTACAATCTTATCCTCTTCCATAAAGAATTGAGACAGTGTAATGCCAAAACCATCACAAATCTTTGATAATGTAATAATGTTAGGAAGACTTTTTCTGTTCAGAAGATTGGATAATGTGGATTGCTCAATTCCCGATACCTGCGCTAACCTATATCTTGTCATTTGACGTTTCTCGCACAATTCTTCAATCCGATTTATAACATAGTTTTCATCTAGCAAGTAGACTACACCTCAATTCTGTAATATTATATTACTATCATAAACAGAATTGAGGTATTATATCAGATTGTATTCTAAAAAGTATAATGCTTCATTTTTGAGTAGTATAATTCCAAAAAATATGTCCTTGTTTAATAGGGACTGTCATCTATATTAACATAATTAACTATTTTTTTAAAGAAGTATTTTATTGAGTCCAAAAGTCCAGCACCTCGTTTTCATTGGATAAGTCAGTCACAAATCTTTCTTTTCTAATATGTCCCATACACTTCTGCCCATCTCGCATGTTTTGTTCACTATAATATCAAACGGGCCGCATGTTCAAGGCGACCCGTTCATTTGTAAAGTAATTTAATTGATGTGTTAATGTACCCTATTACAGTTAAAAATGAAATCGTTCCAGTGTATAGATTGGTCTGGTAATTATTTTGCCCTCAACACCGCCATGGGTATTGCCTTTCAGGTAAAGAAGATAATCTGCCTTACCGTCAAAAAGCGCCTTTTTAGCTGTATTTCCAGTCTGCTTACCAGACTTTACCTCAATAACATACCGTGTCCGCTCTTTCAGACTTTGTACGTAAAAGTCGATTTCACCACTCTTATATGTGGCAAACGCTGGTGTCTCAAATGCAATCTGTTGTGGAAAATCCAGCCTTTTCACCAGGTTGATATAAACATAATTTTCATTAAGCGTCCCATTTATGGAAGCCTTGTCAAGACCAGCTTGTGTCATGTAGAAATTCGCAATTCCTAAATCCATAAAATAGCAACGTCTTCCCGGTTTAAAATCAAGAATATCAAGCTCTACAATTTTACCACAGAAGCCGATTATGCCAGAATGATACAACCAATTAATGGCGCGGACCACTGTTGCCTTGGATATATTGCTAGTACTGTCTTTGACAACCAATTTCTGTAATTCTTCCCCTATACTATCTTGTTCCAGCCCTTTTTTCTCTCTGGCAAGTATCCGGCATATATTAAGAAAAATGTCCGCAAAAACACTTACATCCAAAATATCTGTGAAATAACGCATGGATTCATTTAAAAAAGTTTCTATAATCCGCCTTAGTTCTTTGGTAGCAATTTCCAGCGAGCCGCTGGAAAGATATTTTTCCACAACGGCAGGATAACCGCCAATCTGGCAATAAATATTGTATAACTGCTTCAACTGCTCATAATAGTTTTTATCTTCAAACACAGAATTGCCAATCAGAAGATACATCCGAAACAATTCGATGTCTGCAGCTGCCAGATATTCTTCAAATGACAGGGTATAGATGGTCACGCTGGTGACATCGCCACTGGAGAATCGGAACTCCGGCTCCAACACCCGGCCAAGGTAACTGCCAGTCACAATAAAATGGCATTGAAACTGCCTTGTAAACTCCCTTATCCGATTGTATATGTCAGCAGATTCCTGTATTTCGTCAATAATAATAACGGTATCATCAGTATCTTCAAAGCTTTGATCGTAAAGGCAGAAAGCATCATGAAGCGGGTGCTCCGGTCGGGGTGTTCCCGGCATCCATGCAGTTGCCCGATTATAACATTCCAAAAACTGTTTGCCACTTAATTCAAAAAGGTTAATATATATCTTATGTTTGAAGTTCTCGTCTGCAAACTTATTGATGATATAGGTTTTACCAACCTGTCTGGCTCCCCGTACTTCCAGAGTGCTGTTACTGGATTCGTTTTTCCAATCCATAAGCTGCTGATAGACATTTCGTTTAATATACATAGCAAATCTCCCTTCTAAGAGAATATCTTTATTATATCAGATAGGACATGCGGATTCAATGCATGCAAGGTCATATAAAATATTTTAGGAAGCGGCATCTCTGCCGCTTCCCATAGTTCCATTCCCTGAGTTCACTTTCCGGCTCCTGATGACGATTCTATATAGTCCTCATACCCTTTCGGATCAATCTCCCGAAGTAAAGTTTCTTTAAATCGGTATTCTGGATAACTGCAATATCCGCTGCGCCCATATCTCCCAGCTGGGACTGCAAGACCATTACGAATAATCCATACAAGGATTTCCTGCCCATTATGATTGGTATCAATAAATGCACAGTCTTTTTCTCTTTTCCCCTCCAGATTCACCGTAAGAAAATCCCACGGTTCCGGATAGCCGTCTTCCCAACTGTACATCTGGATGGCAAGATTTCCATCCATGTAGGAATTTACCTCCAAAGATATTGAATAAATTTTCCCGTACTTGTTTAATTCAAATCGTCTCTCCATCTTTATTTTTCTCCTTTGTTTCCTTAAGTCCAGCCACAATTAAATTAACGGCCAGACGGTAACCATGCTGAAACATATAGCTGGCCTCATCTAAGCTCTGATCTTCAATTAGTGTAATACATTTTCGGAATAATGCCCACTGCTCCGGTGTCAGCTGTTCCTGCAACTCATCTTGTATAGAAATAATCTCTTTCAAATGATGATTTGAACATGTTTCTCCGGAACAGGCTCCGATTTCCAAATTGCCATAATAGAATTCCTCAAGGAAATTTTCTGGTATCGCTATCGGCAATGTGACTGATTCCGTTTTTTGCGATAAGGATACAGAAATATCTTCCAAAACCTGAATCAGCCTGGGCAGTTGTACCTCAAAAAAATTCTTTCCCATCTGTGTTTCATAAAAGTTCATATTGTTATCCATCCTTCCTGATTTCTCTGGGAACCTCATAAATTCGGAACCCACAATATTTGCCATAACAAGTTATAGAATCATCAATCAGTACTGACAGGTTTCTGAAATAATGACCTTTCTGAAAATCCGATTCACTCAGGACATCATAACATCCATACTCCCTCTCACCGATTTTTATAAGTTGTCCTTTAGCATCACTACCCATGACATTCTCATATTCAATCACGGCCAGTAGTTCTGCATACCCTTTTTCATTTTTGCAGTCAAATCTCCCATAAGCAACCACTCTCTCTTTCAATTTGTACCTCCAGTTTTCTAAGAAGTTTTCTAATTATCAAGAACCATTAAGCTGCAAACTTTCGCTCTCTCCTACAATTTTTTCCTACCCAATCCAACAGCCTCTTTTCTCCCAATTCCTCCATACAGTAATCGTACAGCCTGGGATTGAATTTTTTCAACCTCTTGAATTTACCAAAATCCGTAAGATGGCAGCCCACAGGGCAGAACATACAGCCAGTTCGCTGTTCCCCGGTGCATTGCAGCTTTCCCCCAGATGGAAAAAAGCACATTTGCCCTGGGACTTGTCCTGCCTCTACAACATCTCCATAGGGTTCGGCCAATTCAATGCTATTTTGGAGTTTATATTGAAGAACATCCTGCTCCCGCCAAAATTCCATCGGTCTGCTCATGGGACGGCGGCTTTCAAAACTGTTGCAGCCCGTCCTCAGATACGCTTCTTTCCTTCTAGCAGATTCCTCCGCCATCAATGCCAGAATCGGATGCCTGCCGGTCTGCTTTTCGTACAGGGCAACAGGCTCCTCTTTCTGCTTATCACAGCAAAACGGCGAAATCAGAATATCTGATTCATAGAGCGGCAGCCATTTTATGTACTGCTGACGATAGAGTGATTTTTTTCCTTCCAAATCCAGACCATTCAGCTTATTGAGCGCCCACTGCTTTCCTTGTCTTGCATACCATATAGTCTGTGCCACATCCTTACTCGGAAAGCACCAGCCGTATCGTATAATGATTTCTTTCAGCGGCATCACAGGTTTGAGCACTGTGATATTTTCCTGCCGCCTGACAAACTGCCGGATACCCGGGTATTCCATCCAGGTATCTACAAAAACAGCAGGAATCCGTCTGTCTTCTCTTCTTACGATATCCATGAGAATTGTTGAGTCTTTACCCCCGCTAAAGCTGATGTAAACCCCTTCGGTTCCATATTCGTTGATAAAGCTTCTTACCCGGTTTCTTGTCATTACCACTTTCACCTCTAAAGGCAATGACTGCCGGCAGCGCAGCGTATCCGCGCTAAGGATATATTTCATAACACCACGAACAAATCACTTCGTATCGTGGATAGGCCAATCGGCTTCCCCCTGCTACTTCGCCTGCTGTCCATCTAAGGGCTTTCAACCGTTTTCTCTTTTCATGTCCATACAGGGCTTACTTTCACGCAACTATTTGGCCTTTTCTCTAACGTCCTTACTCACCTTTGACGTTAAACCCGGTTTACCGGGATTTGTTATTACTCCTTTCCCTTAAAAATCAAATACGTCATAACAGCCGCACCGTGTAATGGGCAGTCTTTCCTGTTACAGGGATCGTTGCCCATATGTGTTCTCCTCCTTCCTGCGTAATCACACAGAGGCCAATGCTTTTGCACGGCCTCTTTTTGTTTCTCTTTTTGACTCACTCTCCACAAATCATGACCGTGGTATCAGGCTGCGGCAGAAAGGTCTGCTTTCTCACCTTCCCATTCTTCTCCCATACTGGATACCGCCTCCATCAAATCCGCTTCCAGGACATCCACCAAGAGTTTTCCAGCCAGATGACCATGCCAGATTTTAGCCTTTGTTTCTCTCAATTCCTTAAATTCCTTTTTCCTGAGCCTTATGCTCTCCTTAGCAAGAATAAAGTCCTCCTCCGTGAGACGCTTCTGTATTTCCCGCTGCCATTTCATAATAAAGCGCTTAGCCTTGTTAAAATCTGCATTCTGCTTATCTCCCGTGGTTCGTTTCTGCCTTGCGGTTCCGTCTGGCTCAATCTCCAGCGTATAGTAAGGGCAATCCAGAGCCTCTGTCTTTCTTAAAAATACAATGAAAGACTCCCTCCGCTGGATTCGGCCGAAATAGATATCGGTACGATCCAGGCAGTGTCCGAGGACTGCACCTTCGACGAGAATGTCTTCGACGGTTTTGGGGACAATGATTGTGTATTGTTTATCCCCGTATTCATATTTTTCTTGAATAGATCTACAGATAGAGTCAATATCCGGGTAATGTTCCAATATTTCTTCCGCCTGTTTAACTATCTCCTCTCCACCGCACAGGCTAACTGTCTCATCATGCTTCGCTACCAGATCCTTTGGTTTGAAAACTAGCTCTGCCTCTGTATCCGCTTTCAACCTCGATGCCATAAAAAGGTAATCCCGCCAAGTTGAAATCAGTTCCTTAACCGGCCTACCAGATAAAGCAGATTGTTTTTTCAGATAATTGCAGATTCTTACCAGACTCATTTTTTTCAGGATAAATCCCAAATCTGAGGGTTCTGCCTGCCACTGCTCCAGCTGTTTCAACATTTGATCCGGGTAATTCTTTTTATTCTGTTTCTCATATTTCAGCCATGCGAGATATTGAAAGCCTCCTTTATCCTTCCTCAAACGCCTCATCTGGTTCTTATCAATCCCTAACGCTTTTGCAAAGTCATGGGAGCTGTCTATCTCCAGTTCCCTCTTTCCCCCAAGAATATCTTTTACAACCATTATCAGTCCAGCTTTTGCCAACTGCTCCAAATAAGGCTTTTCTCTCAGTGTTTCCAGATAAACTTCCGGATCTAATCTGTCTGATTGCCTAATCAGCTCACTCAGACCGGTTCTGCTTAATTTTGTGCGGGCGAGATACAGCAGATTCCTACGGTATACGGCGCCCTCATAATCTCTGTTGTCATAATAATACATCCTATATGGATTGTAGCTGACCCGCTCCCCTTTTATCCAACGGGAATAGGAATTTTTATACAGACCATAATAAAATCTTGATGATTCCATTGCGCTGTTATAAATAACCCGCCGTTCCTCGAATATATACAGTTTTGGAGTTTCATACCCGCCTTTCGCATAATGCCGGAGAACTTTAAATTGCCGGAGAACTACATCGTCTCCACAAGGCTGAAGAAGATATGCTGTCTCCGCAGCCGTTTCAAATCTCCCTGTCCTTCCTTTGGCCTTATACTGAATCGTATGACGACAGCATGGGCATTTCCCCATCTTATTATGTTTTGGTTTTTTAATTGGAACTTCCTTCTCACACCATGAACAATACCCAGTCTGTATTTTTTTTCTGGAGTAATCATAGAAAATATAGTTATAGTGGATTGCCTGCTTGTCCACCCAGCGTTCCCAGTCTTTAGGCAGGGCCGGTACTCTTGACATGACAAAATCCCATGGTTCCGTTTCACGTCTGTGGCGTTCCTTCAGCTGTCTTTCACGCACGTCATTCTGATAATTAGAAATCCCGTTATAGCCATCTTCTGCTACATCCAGATACTGCTTCATCAGAAGATTGTCCTCCGGAGCCATATAACTTCTAGAAATTCTGTCATAAAAAATCCAATCCATATGATCAAGAATTGCTGTCTTCCACTTTCTGCGGGCAGTATCCCATGTAAAAAATCGTCCGGTATCCTTATCAATGTACAGCTCATATGCTGGTTTATTGCTGCCCATACGCATATCGTGTGTCTGAAAAAAAGAAACTTTCAAAATTCTTTCAATCACCTGGCAGCGCATATAAATATCGGTTTTATAATTTTCTACAACGGCTCCATACCACGTCTTTTCTTTTACCAGATGATCGTTTTCCGCCATTTTCATCATTTCATCAGTAGCGACCGTTTGATATGTCTTTCTCAGATATTCTTTTTTCATTCTCTATGCAGCCTCCTGCCTTCCCTTAATGCCATACCAGATATCCGGCATAATTTCTTCGCCGTCCACAACATAGATACCTGCTTCCGCGATTCTCTGGCTGTCCGGTTCCTCCTTTAAGAATCCCAGCACATCGCCAATCCGGCCCTTTGCCAGCGGCCTTTTTCCACGTACAACAGTAAATCCCCTATATGCTTCCCCCCGCTCTGTCTCTACTCTGAAATTTGTATCTTTTCTAAATGGGTACTCACAGATATATCGCAGGCTATGGGCGATAAACTCCGGTAATTCCAGTTGTTTTACAAGCCTCAACCTGGTACAGGAAATACGGCTGTCGTTGGCGTCTTCGTCAATGTCACCGTCTGCCAGAACCAGATAGTACAGGGCGCTGTCCCAATCCGGGTAATATGATAGGCAGTCTAGGGGATTTTCTGCACAGTGGAATCCGTTTCTGGCGCAGTTTGCTTCCGTCTCCTCATTCCATGTTCCCAGCTCATACTGGAAACGGTTTCCACACGCTGTACAGGATAGATCCTTGTCAAACCCTTTATAAGCGATTATCATAAATCCGGTGCCCCCCTTCTTCCAATTCATCCCTCGAACCGCTTTTCTGTTCCTTAAAACTATAATACTGCTCTTCTGTCACAATAATATGGTCAACCAGAGGAATCCCCAGCAGTTCACCCGCAGCTTCCAGCTTTTCTGTCATGAGCCTGTCTTCCCGGCTTGGCTCTGCGTCTCCGGACGGATGATTGTGGAAACATACTATCCCTGCCGCATTATTCAGAATGGCATGTTTAAATACCTCCCGCATCTCGACTAAGCAAGCGTTGAGTGTCCCCACCGATACAATCTCCACGGCCATAGGCTCCATTCGTGTATTGACGGACATCACCAGGAATAATTCCCGGTCTGCCGCAGAAATCATAGGTCTCACCATGTCCGCCGCTTCCTGCGGTTCTGTAAACCTGCTAATCCCATATAAACCTGTGCTTTCTCTTACTACCTGCAATCGAATTAAATCCACCCGCTTTCCTGGTATCGGCTGTCTTAACATATTCATTATTTTTTCTTGCTGCAAATACGCTTCCATCATATCCTCCTCTTACACAGTCATTCCTACATCAAACAAAGATATCTGTTCCTCTTCCGATTTGTTTTCTGTCCTGTCTGACGTATTATCCGGCTTTTTCTTTTCTTCTGTTTTTGCTTTTTTTGTCTGCCCTTTGCCTTTCTGCTTGCCTGCTGGCTTTTTACCCTCGATGGAAGTGGATAATTTTTCCAAAAAATTCTCTTCTGCTTCTTTTTCCTTCTGCTCCATCTGTTCCTTGTCATCAAGGGCATAATAATCCTGGACCCAGCTAAACACCGTATCGCTTGTCACAGCAAATCCCACACGAATCCGCTGATTCCTCGATTCCTCATCCACCAGTTCCCATGCTTTTTGCATTAAGTAGTCTACACACCGCTGCAATGTCTTATGGCTCTGAAGAATCTGAAACTCCATTTCCGGATTGCTACACTGTTTCAACAGAGCATTTCCAATGACATCTGCAAAATGGGGGTCTTTTAAATACAGCATTTCATCCAGAAGTTTCGCTCTGGCACTGGCATAAGTTTTCACCGTGTTTCCGCCGTCTACCAGAAAATAATGCTTTCCGGACAAGAATGCCTCAAGATCAGATTTTTTTATCTTGTTTTTTTCCGCAAGTGCTTCCAGGTCTTTCTTAAGTCCCATCTGCTTTAGTTTTGCCGCAAGTTGATTGACTGCCTGAACACTTTCCATCTTTTTAATCATCTTTTCTACCATTGCGTCCTCCTCCATAAAAACAGCCGGAGAAATCGTTTCCCCGGCCTTTCCGTTTTAGGCTGCTTCCATCTCCTGCTGCCCGTCATCCTCTGTCAGTTCTGTTCCTTCCTGCTCCATGTCACCATCTGCTTCCGCCTGTGTTGAACTCTCTCCCGATTCCTGTCCTTCTCCTCTCAGTTCTCTGTCCTCCCGGTCCAGAATATCCAGAAGCGCAAGAATCAATCCTTTGCACCAGATGTTCTCCCAATTCTTATTAAATTCCTGGACTTCAAGAATAACAAGGTCCCAATCTTCTTCCGCAAGCCCCTTTCCGCAAAATTTCTTGTAAAAAGCATAACTCTCATTCATCGCCGCATTATAATCAACAGCTGCAGCCTGATCCAGATTCCCTATGAAAGCCAGGAACAGCGGTTCTTCCTGATAGTTGTCCTTTAAGTCCTCCAGGCTGATTGCCTGAACCCCATTCAGGAAATGATGCATGTCGTTAAACAGGTTCTTCACCAGTGTCTGATAATACATTTTCATCCTCCTTATCATCCGCTAAGATACTTTTAATTCCGCAATATCCAGCTGACCGGTAATCTGCGCCTTTTCTCCGCTCTTTCCCCGTTTCCGTTTACCGGAGCGAAGCTTCTTTTCCATTCGTTTTCTGCACAAAGCCAGCGCCACAGCCAATCCTTCCTGACAGCTCTCTCTCTTCATTTTTAATAAATCCCCGTCCCTGATTGCCTGTTCCAGCACTTCTTCATGGTAAAACAGTCGGTAAGCCTCCCCTGTTTCCCTGTCATCATTTTGCAGTTCACAGAAATGTTCCTGCAGCCATTGATAATCAGGATTCTTTCTGTATGCATTCAGGGCCTTTCCTGCCGCTTCCTTGATTTCGACTTCGTTTGCCATGTAGGACTCGTCCATTACCGGAGGGAGCGGAGAATAATAGCATTCCGGATAGTGTTCTTCCGGCAATGCTTTTTCAATCTGTCTGAGAAATGCCTCAATTCCTTTACGGAGATTGTTTAAATAAATACCGTCAGACAATTCCGCCTCCAAAGCGCCTGTCTGCCTCCACAAATTCCAGCGGTCGTACAGCTCCTGGAGCCGTTCCTCATAACTTTGAGCAATCGACTTCATATCATCTGCCTGTTGGCGATTCCCACTATAGCCCTGACAAACCAGCATCTCCAGCTTTTCGTCATGAGACAATACGCCGCAGATATATCCGCTTTTACAAAACTTACACCCATAACGGTATTTTCCTGCCAGCCTGCCTTCCAATATCTCTTTCCTGTTAAAATCAATATTCCGGCAGTTCCTGCACGATTCTTTTTCCATTCTGCTTCCCTTTCCTTTCTAAGCAGCCATATCAATAAACTCACTTAAATCCATTTGACCCTCTACCTGTCTTTCCAACTTAGGTCCTCCATAGAGCCACCAGTTAAATACGCTTTCTCCATCTTTCCAGTTTCCCTTGGATTTTCCACTGGCGGTTCGGACCTGCAC
>NZ_JBKVCZ010000047.1:0-44900 GCF_046966825.1 Hungatella sp.
GTCTGTCCGTATCCACTTCCATGGTAATCCCACTCTCAGAACAGACAACGACGGCGGCTCTATACAGACCTGTGGTGGTATCGTCTGAGACGGCATTCTGATTGATTACGAAATTGTGATCATAGCCTCCGGTATACTGTAGCTGTTGGAAATCTGCATCGATATCGAGACCAATCGCTTTCCCCTGTCGGAAATCCATGGGAGTCCCCGTCACATCCGCCTTCTCACCGGTGGGAATCGAGGCGGAATCTCTGACCGGTGTATAGGAATCTGCCATCAGAGTCAGCACATGGTCCAAAATCGTGCCGCTGTCGTGACCGCCTAAGTTAAAATAGCTGTGATTCGTCGGGTTAAAGACAGTCTCCGCATCCGACACGCCTTTATAGGTGATGCGGATCTCATTCTCATCGGTCAGCGCATAGGTGACCTCCAGTTTTAAGTTACCCGGGAAGCCCTGGTCACCGTCGGGGCTCTCCAGGACAAACGTAACCTCATTCCTGTCCTCTGCCGTCTCCTTCACGTCCCACATACGGATCTGATATCCGTCAGGGCCGCTGTGAAGATTGTTCTCCCCTTCGTTGGGCGTCATATGATAGACTTTTCCTTCCAGGGTGACCGTGGCGCCTTCCAGCCGGTTACCATTTCTCCCTACTGTTGAGCCGAAATATGTATTCGTATTCTTCCGGTACTCCTCCGGGCTCTCATATCCCAATACTACGTCGCGCGGATGGCCCTCCTGGTCCGGCACGATAACTCTGGTCAGCACAGCTCCTAAATCCGACATGGTGATCTCCATACCGTTTCTGTTTTTCAGTGTAAAAAGGCTGACTTCTTGCGCTCCTTCTGCTGCTCCAAATACGGTTCTGTTCATGATGTACTTCCTTTCCATTAACGTTAATGAAAGTATATCTTTTTTTCCACTGTGCGTCAAGCAGAAAGCCGGAAGTACTCTTTAAATTAGAGCGCAGATTGGGAGAATTATCTGTTAAAAAACAGAAACTGCAGTTTCCTCTACAAAACGAAACTGCAGTTCCATATGTCTTTACGCAATCATAATTTTCCCGCCGTCTGAACTGGCACTTTTTAAAATCGTTTGCGATGTACCTTAATTCTGCACTGCTTCCTGAAGAATGCAATGCCATAGAGCAGAACATCGGTGTATCCCTCCTCAGGCAGGCTGGAATCATACTTTTTTTCTTCAATCTGCTGCATTGCTGTGTCACAGGCATTTTCCATGCCTTTATAGGTCTCGGATACTTTTAGTTCCATGATGACTGGCGTTTTTGACACATTGTGGCTGCGTACCAGTATATCCAGACGCCCATTTCCACTCTCACGGTTCGACTTTACCAGATAATCCCTTAGATTATTTAATACACCCATCATGAAGCCATGATAAAAAGCTTCCCGGGTATCCATATAGCTGATGCTCTCCTGAAGCAGTCCGGATAGCTCTGCCTGAAACTGATCGGCATCCCCTTCCAGCATGGCCGCATACATTTGCGATAAATCTTTTACTTTTATCTGATCGCGAAACCATTTGGTGATTGTATTATTAAAAATATACTTAACTTCCAGATTTGGAACCGCCATTGTCAGGTATTGGGTTTCATTCTCCATCTTCCTGGATATCTGTTTTAAATACCCCATAAAAAACAGAAAATTCCATAAGTTATCCTCTGAATCGTATACGCTGTCATACGTAATTTCTTCGTGGACAGGTTTTTCTATCGTTCCGCCGGCTAACAGAATCTCCAGTTCTTCCTTTACAGAGATATCCGCCCGTTCTACCAGACTGCGAACAATGCTGTTGGAGCTTGTATTGGCCCAGTATGGCGTCGGCAGTTCATCGGTAAAAGCAGTCAGTGCATCCACATAGTTTGCCACACTCCAGGGATTATAGACTTCTGTATCACCGAACATATACCCGTCATACCAGGACTTAATCAGCTCTCTTTTCATGTCAAGATTATAATACCGCAGCATCCTGTCAACTTCCTGTTGGGTGAAACCAAAGTACTCATCATAAGAGCGGCTTAATATTGAAATAATATCCAGATTATTCAAACCTGTAAATATAGATTCCTTTGTAATCCTCAGACAGCCTGTAACAACAGAAAATTCCAGACAGGGATTCGTCTTAAGCGCAGATTCAAACACCAATCGGATAAATCCTATCATATTATCATAAAATCCTGAAAACCAGGCATTTTCAAACGGTACATCATACTCATCAATCAGAATGATGACTTTTCTCCCCCAGTGTTGATACAGACACTCGGAAAGAAAGCGAATCGATGTGGCAAAGTCCTGCTGGCTTCCACTCAGATTCATAATATCCTCATATCTTCTTTTCTGCTCTGGTACCTTCAAAGAATCAAGCACAATCCGGTGTCTTAAGTATTCTCTTCCTATCTCCTCCTTCAAACAGCCATAGGCCAATTCCCAATCCGGCTGCTTAGAGGATTTAAGAGACAGACTGATAACCGGATAACTGCTCATCTCCTGCGTATAACGATCTCCCTGCTTCATGATCTGCAGATCCTTGAAAAGGGCCTGATTCGCTTCATTTCCTTCCAGGCTTCCGGTATTCTCAAAAAAGAAGCGGATCATGCTTTGATTTAAGGTCTTGCCAAACCATCTCGGCCGGGTAAACAAATTTACCTCCCCCTTTTTATCAAGCAGTTCCTTGATAAAAAGAGTTTTATCTACATAGTAGTAATTATTTCTAATTAACTTTTCGAAATCATCAATTCCTACAGGCAAAGGTTTTTTCTGCATTGAAATCCTCCTTACACACCACATGCGATATAAAAATTATATCCTGTTCCATGTGGAAACACAAGGGCAGAGTCATTATTCCAGCCGAAACGGACAAATTTAATTGCACTCCCCATAAAAAAGGAAAAACCGGTACTCAATCATGAGCCCGGCTTATTTCCTCCTTCCACCAGCATATCAGCTCCTGTTATGAGAGCCGAAAATTATCCCCATCATTAAATCGGAGGCTTTACCTCTCTGTCGCACCATAACAGGCCACCGTGTGCCAGTTGGTCTTCCTCCACCTCCAGCATAATGAGTGAAATGCGCTCCTGTGATATTCCTAGCGCTTCCGACGCTGCTTCTGTTACACCTTTAGCAAGTCGCCGTTTTTGCTCTGCTGTTCGTCCCTTAAGCATTTGAATCTGAATTCGCGGCATAATTATGCCTCCCGTTTCTGTTCCATCATTTCTTTAACCCATGCAGGAGTCAAATCCGGCAAATCAGAACCTTCTGTCTTGCATCTCCTGTACTCATTGATAGCGGCTACCCTTTTTTCCTCGTAAGCAACTTTTACTTCTGCCGCCTCTAAAACTTCTTTTATTTTTTCTCTCGGTACAACCACCACTCCGTCATAATCTCCAACAATTAAATCTCCCGGTTTTACCAGGACAGAGCCACATTCGACTGGGATATTCAATCCTCCTGGTCCTTTTTTTGCCGGACTCGCTGGCTTATAACCTCTGCTGAACATCGGCATTCCGATTTCATCAAGACCTGTCTTGTCACGTATATATCCGTCGACGATAATTCCTGACACACCGATTGCCTCTGCCGCACCGCCCATCAAGTCACCCATATAAGCCCTCTCTTCAAAGGCCTTTCCACTTACAACAATTACATATCCGGGCCTGCAGTTATAAATTGCAACATGCAGCGGCAGATTGTCACCATCTTTTGTTTCCACAGTACAAGCGGTCCCGACAACACTCATCTTATCTGAAACCGGTTTAATCTGTCCGCTCATACAACGGCCCGCAAGAAGTCCAAGCTTGCTTAGACCATCACAAATATTTGCTGAGCTCAGCTTAGATGCGCGCTCAATAAGATCTTCAGAAATTAACTCCGGTAACTCATAATAATTTTCCATAATTAACATACCCCCTCAGTTTTTGTATTCTTTTGATTTGCTCTTAAAACCGTAAGTATTACGATAACGGCAAGCGCCAAACCTGCCGCATTAATCCATAACGGATTTGAAATAATCATACACACACCCGCAACCAGCAAAAGCAGTCTTGTACCTACATTCAAATTATGTACCAGCCATCCCGACACTGCCACTGACAAAATCATGCAGCCTATGACTGCGGTGACTACTGCAATCACAATCATTCCCGGATTTCCCATCAGCAGCAGACTATTATCAAAGGCAAAGATAAATGGAATAATAAATCCGGTTGATGCAAGCTTCAGCGCATCCCAGCCGGTTTCCCATACCCCCGCCCCTGATATTCCGGAAGCAGCAAATACCGACAGTGCAACAGGAGGTGTAATTGTAGAAATCGCGCCGAAATACAGCAAGAACAAATGTGCCGCCATTTTACTCACTCCAAGGTTCAGCAATACAGGAGCAACCAATACCGCCAATACCATATATGCCGCCGATGTCGGAAGTCCCATACCAAGCAGAAGGCTGGCTGCCATGGAAAGCAATAGTGCAAACAATAAATTTCCTCCGGATATCATTTCGATCAGGCTGCTGATCTTAAGTCCAAAACCGGTAAGACTCATGGAGCCCATGATAATACCGGCCAATATACATGCAGCCGCTACCGGGGCGATACTTTTCACTGAATTTTCGCAGGCTCCTAATATATTTCCAACAGTCATATTCCTGCGGTTTTTAATAAAACCAACAATTAATGTTACAATAATACTGTAAAACGCAGATAATTGAACGCTCATGCCTGAAATGATAAGTGCCACCAGTACAAGCAAAGGGACAATAAACAACCAGCCCTCTTTCAATACCTCGCGCGGTTTTTTAATATCCTCAGGATTGCCGGCCGCAATATTATCTCTGCGGGCAATCAAATATACTGACAATGACAATGTCATATAATAAAGAATCGCCGGAACCAACGCCGCCAATGCAATCTTGGCATAGTCGATCCCTGTCATCTCAGCCATCAGAAATGCCACGGCCCCCATAACTGGAGGCATAATCTGGCCGCCAGACGATGCGACTGCCTCTATGGCGCCCGCAGTACTCGGCCGAATGCCAATTTTTTTCATCAGTGGTATGGTAAAGGTACCTGTCGTTACTACATTTGCGGCCCCTGAACCATTGATAGTTCCCATCAGCATACTTGAATAAACCGCAGCCTGTGCCGGGCCTCCCCTCGCCTTACCCACAAACGCAAATGCCAGATCCACGAAAAATGCGCCGGCGCCTGTAAGTTCCAGAATGCTCCCGAACAAAATGAACAGGAATATATACTTCGCACTCACGTACAGGGTCTGTCCAAAGATTCCATCACTGGAGGTATAGATAAAAATCGCAATTCGGTTCACTGTAAACCTGGTTGTCTTCATCAGTCCTGGTACCATATTCCCAAAATAGCAGTACAAAAGAAACGCAACCCCGATTAAAGGGAGAATCTTCCCTACAGCCCGACGTCCGACTTCCAGCACAAGCAGTACAGCTATTACCGCTACAATGATATCCTCTGTGGTATAAAGTCCTGCCTGTGTGACCAGACGCTCCTGCATGGCAACCTGATGATAACAGGTATAAATCGTCAGCATAATAATAACGGCATCGTACACTGGCCCGATATACTTAAGTTTTGTGGGCTTCCTGAGCACAATATAACTCCCAATAAAGCCCCAGTGAACCGCCGCCAGGACGTAGGAGGTCCAAGTTCCGTAGGAGGCAGAAAACATATGGAACAGGCAAAGTACTACAGACATGCCAAGTGCGATCATATCTACCATCTTCTGGTGTTTTAATTTTTCTGTCATAAACAATTCCTTTCACAAGTTCACGCTCTAGTCAATCAATCCCAGCTCCCTGTAGTAACGCTCCGCACCAGGATGCAGTTTGGCCGCGGCAGAAGCTGCAGTCTCCGCATTTATTTCCTGACATGCCACATGTGCGTCTACATAATCAGGCTGTCCTTCCAGTGCCCCTTTCACAAATTGATAGACCGCCTCTTCAGGAACATCTCCGGATGCGATGATTTCCGTATATATTTTAAGTGTATTCACGGAATTCATATTTGGATATGCCCCTTCTTTTGTAGTCGCAGCGGTATAGTATGGGTACTTCTCTACTACCTGCTTAAGGATCTCCTCTCCTGCATCTACAAATTTTAAAGCAGAGGTAGCAGAAGCGCTCGTAAGACCCGATGCGGGTGCCGAGGCGACAAAAAATGTAGCATCAATCACACCATCCGTCAATTTCTCAAGTCCCTCGTCAATAGAGTAGTAAACCGCTTTGATATCTGAATCAGTATTGATACCGTAGGCTTCCAAAATTGCGATAGACATAGCGGGAATCGTACTGCTTGGCGGTCCAAGACAAACTGTCTTGCCCCTTAAATCCTCATATGTCTCGATACCTGAATTTGCCGTTGTAATCATATGCCCCTGGCTCTCATACAGACGCATAACGCCTTTTACATTGCCTGGTTCTGCATAGATTTCATAAAAACCACTGCCGCCGCCATGCGATGACCAGTAGGCAGCATCTGCATTTGTCATACCAAGATCCATCTCTCCTGACATACAAAGGTTTACATTCTCCACCCCTCCATTTGTAGTCTGTGCCACAACCGTTAAGTTGGGATTCTTTGTATTGACCTCATTAGCAATTGCAGCGCCGACAACATAATAAGTACCAGTACTGGCCGCGGTTCCCAGTGTCAGGTCATAATGTGTTCCGCCACTTGAAGCACCTTCGGCCGCAGTACTGCCGGAGTTCCCCGTTTTACTGTTTACACCTGTCGGGCTGCATGCCGCAGTCATGAAAACAGCTGCCAGCACCAGCATCGCCAAACCTGTATTTTTTCTCTTCATTTGAAACCCCCTGTTCTTTCTGTGATAAATATTGCGAGTGATGTCAGTTATGCTTTTCCCAGCAATATCCGTTGATTATAACTTGTCATTTTCTTAATATCCTCTTCTGAAATCCCCCGATCATACAGGCTTGTCACAAACTGCTCCAGACCTTCATCCGGATATATTCCTGTTTTCTGTCCTAAGTCCGTAGAGAGAATGATATGTCTGGCTCCAATTGCACGTATCTGTTTCAACACTACTTCAAAGTCTACTTTTCCAGAATTGTATGTAACAAAACAATGTTCCATATAAGCACCGCAGCGAAGCAGCTCCATTTGTTCTTCCACCGTGTAAAATGTGGTTGGGAAGTCCACATGTGTAATAATAATATGCTCTACCCGGTGTTCTTTCGCCGCCCTTACAAGAGCAAATGTCTCCTCATGTGAAAGATGCGACGTTGCCAGGATCATCTTATGTCTTGCGATCACCTCCAGAACCTGATGCGTCGCTTCTGTCAGCCTCCTGTCTTCACCTACCACGCGGATAACAGGATTGTCAATTCCCTCTTCACGCATCTGCAGAACCACCTGCGCCCAGTACGGAAGTTTTTTATCCGGATTCCGGTCTCCTCCCAATGTAAGATTTTGCTCATGCGCAGAATCACTGGTTGGAAACCAGACAAGCTTCGTACCGGCGCGTGCTGCCATCTCCACTGCCGCAGGATTGATTCCCCCTACCGACCCATTTAGTGTAATTGTCCCCACCGCATCGCATGCGGGATAAAGCTTCCTGGTCATTGCAGCGCGTTCTCCCGTACAAAAGTAATGAGACTTCATTGCAAATCCAGCCATCCCACTGTCCATTACCCGCTGTGCCATCTCGAAATCGTCGAGTCTTCTTGGCAGCACATCCGGGGCTGTATGCACATGAAGATCATATGCCCCTTGAATTAGTTCTCTCATACTCTCCTCCTTTGTTTCCGTTATCATAAAGTCTCCCATTCACAGGATGCTTTACGAATCTCCATACAGCAGTTCGGGCGCATCGAAACCACCCGGAAGCCGCTCGCACGCATGTCTCCAATTTTAATAAATGTAGCAAGCACCGAACTGGCACCACCCAAACCGATCGGTCCAATCCCCTTTCCGTTGACTGCGTCCGTGATGCGTTTCTCTATTTCACTCTGCATATCATAACGTCCGTCCTTCATTGCCTCAAGAGAGAGCGAAGAGGCTTCCACCGCCGTACGCCCAAGGCCAAATGACAGTGTACACGGCTGGCATCCAAGCGCTGCTACCTGCGGAACCGCCCATGCAATCATCTCCTCAACTACATGATCCAGAGAATGCATGTGAAATAAAGCCTGGGTTCTGCTCCTGATCTCTGGTCCTCCTCCAAGCATCAGGACGGTGAGACGAATTTTACTTCCCGCCATACGGCGGATTTGTGTAGGAGCGGGTTTTAACATACCAGGCTCGTCATATAGGCCTTTGCACTGTGAAATGCGCTCTAATTCGTCTCCACGTACTCCCATCGGACGCGCCGGCAGGTCATTTAATCCCTTTCTAATCCCCTCTTCCATTGCCGCCAGAAATCCAGCCGGAAGGACGGCCTCATCTCCAATTTCCAGAAACGGGTGCGGCGTCCCTGTGTCATCGCATAATGCACAATGTTTTTTATCTGCAACAGCTGCATTTTTAATAAAATTTTCCATTGCCCATTTTGCATGTGGAATCTCTTCCTCAGCACATGCCTGTTTCCAGCAGGCAACCTGATCGTCTCGCCAGTGAGAGCTTGCATCTACCACCGTCCGAGCGACATCATCTGTCACTTTATTTAAAAATACCATATGTCCCCCCTAATTCGAAAAAACACTTTCTCCGTCAGCCACTGCAACAATTGCCGGAAAATCCTTTACCGTAATCTCATAGAATGCTTCCATCCCAAATTCCGGATGCAGTACCGCGCGGCATTCACTCATCGAAGCAGTCAGTAATGCAGATACCGGCGGAGTAATCAGAAAATACGCCTTATTCTTTTTTAAACCCTCAATGGTCTCAGGAAGGAGCCTGCCTTTTCCAAGATGGAACATCGCTCCTTTTTCTGATAATGGTATAATCGATCCCTCAATTTCCGGCTTACTCGTAGTAGTTGGTGCTATGCCGGCACAGCTTACAGCAGTATGAAAAATTACAGCCCCCTCCAGGTCAATACCGCGCTCCGATAGCGCCCCTTTCTTCGCCAGCTCCACGACATGTGGAAGTACCGCATCACGGCCGCAATATATTTTTCCGCTCATCTCAATCAGATCACCAGCTTTGAGACTGCATTCTTTGTCTCTAAACGGAACATTAATCTTTATCAAATCACTCACTTCTCCTTTTGAACACGTTTACCGGTATATGCTACAGCTTCCATCCCTCCAATACCTTTTTCCAATCACGGGCAACACCGGATTCAAAGTTATCCTTTACATGATGATCGGCCAGCCACTGCAGCTTTGTTCGAGTAGCTTCGGCCATTGTATACGGCAGCATTTCACTCTGTAAGAAATCAACAACATTCTTCAGCTCATGTTCACGCCGTTCCGCATGAATGATCGCTCCCGAAACATATCCGTTGATAATTCCAATGAATTCTGGTCCAAAAGTATCCACAAACGAGTCTACAATCGTCTGCTCTACGCCAAACCGCTGTGCCGCCTGCAGTGATTCAATCAGCAAACAGCTAAGTCCTTTTGCTGTAATGCTGCGTATGAACTTAATACTCGTCGCAGTCCCTGCCTCCCCCTCCACGACTTCCAGGCACATATGGTATGGCTCCATTTTATCCCGAAAGGCTTTCGCACCATCGCCGCTCAACAACATCGGCACCTGATGCTTACTCTTTAGCAATGCCCCCATCATCGCTCCGTCAATAAGCAGGCCTCCCCTGGCCTTTACCATCTCACTGATCTTTTTCTTTTCTATAGGTGTCGCTGTAGAAACATCCAAAAAGAGCTGTCCTTCTTTAATTCCCGCCGCTGCGTCTTCAGCAGCGGATACCGCATAGTTGGAAGGAACCGCTGAAATCACCACATCCGATTTCCGGCATACCGCTGCAGCACTCTCCGCTTTTTCTCCCTGACAGGCTGCTACCCTCTCCTTCATGATTTCACTCATACGTTCATCATCCTGCATGGCATCATAGCACACCATTCTGTCGATACCTTCTCCGCGCAGACCCAGCGCGATGGACGATGCCGCTTCGCCAAAACCGATAAAACCGACTATCATAATCTTCTCCTTCTCATTCTCATTCTCTTGTTATCAACAAAAATTTTTATTGTATTTCCATTATAATTCGTTTAAAATTAAAAGAAAATATTGTTTTTTTTGTCAAAGTCACAACAAAAAACTTGTCTTTATGCAAGGAGAACCTAATTATGAATATGACCGACATTCAATGCTTTATCAAGGTAACGGAACTAATGAGCTTTACAAAGGCCGCTGAAGCGCTTTATACTTCTCAGCAGGCTGTAAGTCTTCATATCAAGCATCTCGAAAATACTTATAAGGTACAACTGTTTGAACGCAAACCATCTCTGAAGCTGACGCCCTCCGGACAGATGCTTTTGGAAGCAGCACGAGATATTATAGACCGTGAGAACCGGCTGCTGAACCAATTTATTACCATGCAGGACGAATTTGTTGGCGAAATTACCATTGGACTGCCGCCAAACAGGTCGACAGCATTTGTCTGCGAATTTACTCCGCATTTTTCCAGCGAATATCCGAACATGACCATACATCTGGTTGAAAAAACATCTCCTGATTTATCTGCGGCTGTTAAAAATAACGAGATTGACCTTGCACTCCCACTCGTCTCAAAATATGAGTATTTTGATTCAGATTTATGTGAAATCGTCCCTTTGGAAACGGAGGACCTATATCTGATTATCTCGGATGGGCTGCTCCGCAAATATTTCAGTGATCAATATCCAGCCTGTAAAACAGCCTTTATGAAAGGTGTGTCTGTAACCGATTTTTCCAATGTTCCAATGTTTTTACATCCTGCCTCCAGCCGCCTGCACGAAGCGATCGTGTCAAAGCTCGTCCAGAATGGTACACCGCCGTTTATGCGCATAAAAACATCACTGACCAGCTCTCTTGTATCTCTCTGCGCGGAAGGATATGGTGTATTTTTCAGTACCCCCATGCTTTTAAAGCACTTGTATGATACTCAGCCAAAATGTTTTGAATCACTGCATGTGTTTCCTGTCATGGAATTTCAGGGAACCAGAAAAACACTCCTGCTCTATCACAAAAATAAGTATCTGAACAAACCATTATCCAGCAGTATTCATATTATTCAACAGATATACAAAGAGCATAAATGTGTGATGGACAGAATTCAGGCGGAGAGATGATTTCCGATTAAGCACTGTTCTGACATTTACACTGGTTCTATGCCTCGTTGCTTCTGCTCATGAGTAAAAAGCAGTTTCCTGTATTCCGGTATCATAACTATACCATACAGAAGACCGCTTTTTTCGTTTTGCCGGTATATCCATTTTTTACCATTTATTATCAAGTAATCTGAAAATGCGCTACTGTTCCTACATCTCATAGGCACTGGAGGACTGCGGAATCACGCGGTCCTGCTGGTCCGCCGAAAAAGTATTTAGAATGCGATATATACATTACCGGTTCCAATGCAAAACTCCTTTCAAGTGAACTGGCCACATACCTGGCCTGACGGTATGTGGAATTTGTTATTTATCCATTCCTATCGTGATTTTTTTATGCTTTATCGGGAAATATACCCGGAGGCAACAGAACAGAAAGTATTTTCATCTATCTGACACTAGGCGGAATGCCGTATCAACAGAAACCATTTTAAACTATATAAAAGCCTGTGAGGATGCCTTTCTCCTCTATCATGTCCGTCGGCAGGATCTCCAGGGGAAAAATACTTACAGTAAATGAAAAATAATATTTAGCAGTCCACGGCATTCGTGAAGCTATCTTTGGTGAAAATCTGAAAGATATTAACCTGATTCTGGAAAATATCGCCTATATGGAATTACACAAACGCGGTTATCAGGTAACTGTCGGGAAATCCGGAGAACAGGAAGTAGACTTTATCGGCACCTGGCAAAAAGAAACATTATATATCCAAATTTCCTATCTGCTGGCTTCGGACGATACCATAAGCCAGGGATTTGGAATATATGATCTGACCCGTGACAACTATCCGAAATATGTCGTTTCCATAGATGAATTTGATTTTGGCCGGAATGGAATTAACTTACCCCCTACGGATTGTGGCACCAGCTGCACCTCAAGTGACAGCCCTTTAAAAATATGGTCTGTCGAAAGCCCGGACCATCGAAAACGGAAGACGGCCTCTGAAAAGTCAATAGAAAAAAGCGTCACACAGAATGATCGACCGGATCTCACAGTCCGTATCAATCAATCTGCATAACGCTTTCTATTCCTCCGCACCCTCCGGCACGTAATTGGTAATCAGAACCTCCACCGTCACCGCGTCCCTGTCCTTAAAATGATAGTTGCAGTTGGCGTAGCTCTTATCGATGTAGGTGATATGGTAATTTTGGCTCCATTCGATGAGAAGATCGTTGGAGAGTCCCTTGTGATACAGGACATTGGATAGCGCAAATCTCGTTCCCTGACCGTTCAGCCGGTCCAGCAGCCCTAAGAGCGCCGCCTCCTCCTCCTCGTGCCAGTCCCGGAATCCGCGGTTCCCATCGTTATAGGAGCCAGTGGATATGAGATACGGCGGATCACAGTAAATCAGGTCGTTTTCTCCCAGGAATCCCAAATCCATCTCCCGGAAATCCGTGGTGGAAAATACGATATCCTTCTCCTTCAAGGCCCGGCAGAAGGCGGTTAAATTCTTCTCGATATTCCCATTGAAGGAGCTCCTGTTCGTCCCAAAGGGCGAGTTAAATTCATGGCTGTTATTAAAACGGATCTGATGGTTAAACGCATAGCAGGTCAGAACGAATAACTCCGTCAAATCTTTGCTCTCATTATAGTGGCGTCTCAGTTCAAGGTAGCCTTCCTTATTCTGCTGGGTCAGCTGGTACGCGGCGATCAGCCCCCGGATGCGCGTAAGAAGCACCTCCGTCTCCGTCTCCCGGAACAGGCCAAACATCCCGATCAAATACGTGATCTGATCGTTGCAGAAGATGCGGTCCGCCTCCACGTTGATCCCCACGTTAAAGCCCCCGGCAAACAGATCCACAAAGCTGCCGATCTGCCGCGGAAATGCGCCCAGAACCGGCTTTAATATCTTATATTTGCCCCCGGTATAGTTCAGCGGGCTCTTTATATACATGGTTCCACCTGCTTTTCTACGTAAACGAGCAGCTCCTTTAAGCGTTCGGTCTCTTTCACCTTTCTGCTCTTATATCTCCGGTATGGAATCTCATAAATGTGAAATGTCTCCGGTTTTCCATACGTCTTCATGATTCTCTCGATGTCCTCCGTCGTCATCAGGCCATCCGTACTGTAGCTTAAAATGATGTGCTGAAAACGGGCGTTGCTGATGAGCCGTTCAAAGGCGTCGGTCACATTCTTCTTCATGCAGAATTCCGACTTCTGATTCTCATAGGGCCTCTGACCCGTGACGCCGGTAACCTCCGGGTAGTCATACCTGGCCGCCGTCTCCAGAACATGGTAATTCGGAAGGTACTGGCGCTCATTATAGGGCGGGTCAACGTAGAGAATGTCGCCCTGCAGCCGTTTTAACAGCTCGGCCCCGTCCTCGTTGTAACAGCGGTTCTCCTTGTGATTCGTCGTCACATCCAGCCGGAACAGCTCATATTTCTTATAGCTGCGCCGTTCCCAGCTCTTGTGATACGCACCGTACGTACCGGAAGTATTGGATACAAACGGGATTCCTTCCACGATGCAGGCCACAAGATAGTAGTATTCATTCTCATCCAACAGTCCCGCGTTCTTCCAGTCCTCCACGGTACATCTGGCATAGTCAATGCGCAGAGCGTTGTCATCGTTTAAATACATACGGCCGCCTGTTGGGGCGTACGTATTCTGAAAGAAACGTCTCTCCTGCACCAGTTCCTCCATGTCCCGGGTCTCTTTTCCGTTAAAGTACTCCACCGGGTCCGTAATGCCCAGCTCTTCCTTCAGCCGTCCAAACTCCGGCACACTGTCATTCTCTATGGTAGCGCGCTGCAGTACGTATGAAAAATACAGCAGATCGTTGGAATACACCTCATACCACTGCTTAAAATGTCTCGCCACAGCCGCTGTTCCCGAAAAAATATCGCAGAAGCTCCGGGCGTCCGGCGCCTTCTCTTCTGCAACCGCTCTGATATGATCCAGCAGCAATGTCTTGCTTCCGATAAACCTCATTGTTCTTGTCCCTCTGTTTCGACTTTTGTTGATTCCCGCGGGTAACGAGCCTGTCGTTCCGTCTGATGGCAGCCCCCCCTCTTTATCGGGCACTGCCGTTCACGGGGCAAATCCCCCGTAGTTCGCTGCGGGGGATTTAACTGCACACAATTATTCTTATTTTACCATGCATTTTGCTTTTTTGCCATCAAAAAAGTTGACAGAAAAATGTTTTTCTGCGGGGCAGTCTTATCACATCAGCTCAGCTGCTTTACCCTGTCCGATATGATTGATTCCACATCTTCCCTATTTACGTTAAGAGCGGCTGCCAGTTCCCGGTACAAAAAGTCTTCGGCCAGACGTAAATAGACGTCGTCCTTCGCCGTGTACCGTTTTCCGCCTTCCAGACGTTTCCGGTTTTTCAAATAGATGGTCTTGATAATCCGGCTCCATCCCGTGCACTCATTTGTCTTCATAATTTCTCTGTACTCGTGTTCCGCTCTCTTCTCATCGGCGACCTGTATCATCTCCTGTCCCTGAATTCCGTCAATCAGATTCCATGCCTCCTGTTCCGTAATCGCGCAGCGCATAGTAGCGTCCTTTTTATCCACCGGGGTATAGATTGTATTTTTCTCCGAATACAACGGTTCCAGTGTATAGTAAAGCCGGTCTTTCGCAGCCGAATCCATCTCCAGCTTTCCGATCGCCTTTACCACACAGATCCCATAGTTTCCATAGACAACATGGTCATTTACCTGATACATTTTTACCTCCTTTGAAACCAACCAACAGATACCGCCAAATCGATCATTCAGAGACAAAACCGCGTCTGAGAATAAAAAAAAGATGCTTCAGAAGTGATTGCGTCCGAAGGCATCAATTTTGATTTACTTCTATTATAGCACATCATGCAGGCATTTGTCAGTATTTTTCCTGGTAATTGGCATACTCACTCCAAAACACGTTACAGATCACAGTCCTGTCGGTCTCCGCTTCCCGGTCTGCCCCGTCTGACTCACGGTGCGCGGCAGCCGAAAGGACAGGCTTCTTGGGAACGACCGTAACCAAACGGTACAGCCTGTCATACTATATATCAGCAGGACAAATCCCTGCGGCTCTTCTTCCCAATCATTATAGAAGATTTATCGTAAGTGATTCCGCAACAGCCGCCACAACAGCATTACCGGTTTGATCCTCCTTGCCGGCGCGGACTCTGCTTTCCGCAGGGTGACTGCTGCCTTAGCTTTCCATGTATGCTGATATCCTGCTGCAGGAGCGGTAAGAGAAAGTAAGATCATGAAGCGCTGTTTTTTGTTCCTCCAAATAAACAGAGAACGTGATTTACTTCCGACTTCCATGAAGGCTTTGATATAGATAAGAGGAAAACTCCCGCTTTATAACGAGAGTTTTTCACATTCTGCGGAGCGGGGCTGACGCCTGCCCGTTCTTCGGCTTCACCTGCATACCGGGATTATGTCCCCAGAAATCACCGTACCGTTTCGAGAATGCCAGCGCCGCCTCATTCAGCATCGCACTGATGATTCCATACTCAAATTCAGCGATCCCCCTTCCCTCTTCCAGATAGATTCCCACCACCGCGTAGACGGTCTCATCCAGTCTCACGGGAAGATAGATTGCTTTCGCGCTGGGCAGGGCGCTCGTACTGCATCCGGCCCGTTTTCCATTGCTCATCACCCATCCGGCCGTGGCCGTCTCCTGCTGCTCCTTAAAAAACTCCAGTTCCGACGCCGCCACACCCTTTTTCGGATAAAAATCAGGCCCATGAAAGGGAAGCGTATGATCCCCTTCTCCCCGTAAATAAAAGATGACCGATAAATCCATCAGCTGGACGATTCGCTCCGCCACCTCATTCTCTACGTCCCTGATCGTGACGCACCTTCTGAGCCGGGAAGAATTCTCCAGGAGAATCTCCAGACGGTGAGACTTTTTTATCAGTTCCTGGGACTGGCGTTTGACGGTTGTGAGCAGCGTTGCAATGATAAATGCCGTAATCAAAAGCATGATCACATGCTCCCGCGCCATCCATATCCCGAATATCCGGAACACAAGAAAGGTGGCCAGGCAGGTAAACGCCGTAATCTTAAGCGTATCCGTGTAAATATGTTTATACGCGGTCATTTTCTGCCCGAAGTCACTCATCGTCAGCGCACGCCGTTTTCCAGCCGCCGTCGCATCTGGTATGATGTAAATATCCAGATTGGGGACGTACTGCGCCACCCGTTCCGCCGGGGTCCCCTTGGTCTGCCCCAGGATGATCCGGTGATTCGTTCTTCCCAGGACGATTTTTGATACGTTTGACACCCTGGCGTAGGCGGCGATCTGGTATGCGACGTCTTCCCCGTATACCGTGGCAATCTTCGCCCCCAAAGCCTTCGCCAGCTGTATGTTGTCCTCCAGCGCCTTCTTATTTTTCAGAGACGCCCCTGACATCTGCGGCGTTTCGACGTAAAGAGCCGTAAATTCCGCGTGAAATGCGTAGGCCAGCCTCGACGCCGACCGGATCACCTTCGCGCAGGTCGGGGATGGAGAAATACAGGTGAGTATGTGCTCTCCTGTATAATAGTCTCCCGTCTTTTGATGATTTTTCTTCTCTTCCACCGCCAGATGATTCACCCGGTCAGCCGTGCGCCGGAGTGCGATCTCTCTTAAGGCCGCCAGCTTTTCCCTTGTGAAGAAATGGTTTACGGCCCGCTCCGCCTGCTCTTTTTTATAAATCTTTCCCTCTGAGAGCCTGATTAACAGCTCCTCCGGCTCTATATCCACGACCTTGACCTGATCGGCGTGGTCAAATACGCTGTCCGGGAACTTTTCCCGCACGGTAATTCCGGTAATGCTTCCCACAATGTCGTTTAAGCTTTCGAGATGCTGAATATTTACGGTCGTCCACACATGGATTCCCGCGTCCAGCAGTTCCTCGATATCCTGGTAGCGTTTCACATGTCTCAGGCCGGGAGCGTTAGTGTGAGCCAGCTCATCCACCAGGCAGATCCGTGGATGGCGTTTTAAAGCGGCATCCAAATCGAATTCTCTCAGCTTTGTTCCTTTGTATGATACCATCAGCGGCGGAATCGTCTCCAGTTTCTCGGCCATCTTCTGAGTATCCCGGCGGACATGAGGCTCTATGTAACCTGCTGCCACGTCTTCTCCGCTGTCCGCAGCCTCATGGGCGGCCTGCAGCATGGTATATGTCTTTCCGACACCGGCCGCGTAGCCCAGATAAATTCTGAGCTTTCCGCGGCCGCCTTCTTCCTGCTCTTCCTCCTTAAGCCTGGCCAGCAGCACTTCCGGATCAGGGCGCGTGTCATTTTCCTGCATTACTCTATCCCTGCTCTCTCGTGATCATGCCCAATGCTTCCGCAATGTCCAGGTTGCATCCCAGCACGTTAACTGTCTCTTCCCCAAATATGCCCAAAAGCTTTCCCGTCGTGTTTCGGTCTATGATATCATTAAGCGCCTCTTCCGTCAGGCCGGAGGCCTTCGCCACTGCCCCAACCTGTACCCGCGCTCCCTGAACCGTTATATGAGGGTCCAGTCCGGAACCGGAAGCGGTGAGGAGATCTGAAGGAATGTCTTCCTGCTTCACATCCGGGTGCGCCTCCATCCAGGCCGCCATATCTTCTTCCACACGTGCCTTTAATTCCGGGTTGGAGTTTGCGTAGTTAAACGATCCGGAAGATACGCCGCCGTAGCTGCCGTCCTCTTTCTCCTCATCCGTATAGCAGTTATAGTTTACGGAGGACACTCTCCCATGGAAAAAACGGGAATCCTCGAACTGCTGTCCTACAAACTCCGAGCCTACCGTCTGCTCCTGTCCGTCCACCTGAACTGTAATCAGGCTGCCGTTTGCCTGTTTCGGGAAAAATGCCTGCCCGGCCAGTGTCAGCGCCGCCGGATAGACAACGCTGCACAGGACACCCAGGACGATGGTACATATCAATGCATTTTTAAAATAATTCATAAATGATTTCATCCAAATCTCCTTCCATACGCTCTCTGCCCGTTGGTCTACAGGCCCAGCACGGCCAGCAGTGGGGCCACAATCATATCGATCAGTTTGATGCCGATAAACGGCACGATCACTCCGCCGACACCGTAGATTCCCATATTTTTCAGCAGCATTTTTTCCGAACGCATCGGTTTATACTTCACGCCGCGCATGGCTATGGGGATCAGGCTCGGGATAATGACTGCGTTAAAGATCAGAGCCGACAAGATTGCGCTGTACGGGGTAGTCAGCTTCATAATATTCAGCATGTTCATCTGTGGAATCACCAGCTGGAACATGGCGGGTATGATTGCAAAATACTTCGCAACGTCATTTGCAACAGAGAAAGTCGTTAAGGAACCTCTCGTGATCAGAAGCTGTTTCCCAATCTCGACCACCTCCAGAATCTTCGTCGGATCCGAATCCAGGTCTACCATGTTGGCGGCCTCTTTGGCGGCCTGTGTGCCCGAGTTCATTGCCAGCCCCACGTCCGCCTGGGCCAGGGCCGGCGCATCATTGGTTCCGTCTCCCGTCATTGCTACGATCTTTCCTTCTGCCTGTTCCTTCTTAATCTCAGTTATCTTGTCTTCCGGCCTGCACTCTGCGATGAATCCGTCCACGCCTGCTTCTTTCGCAATGGTGGCCGCAGTCAGGGGATTATCTCCTGTACACATGACCGTCTTGATTCCGATTTCCCTTAACCTGGCAAAACGTTCCGCCAGTCCAGGTTTGACCGTATCCTTTAAATAGACGACGCCGTAAACCTTATGATCGGCGCAGACGGTAAGAGGTGTTCCGCCCAACTTCGAGATCTCTTCCACAATTTTATCCAGATCCTTCGGGATTCTGCCGCCTTCGGCCAAAACCAGCTCTTTTACGGCTTCTCCCGCACCTTTACGAATTCTGGTGCCGTCAGATAAGTCCACCCCGGACATTTTTGACTGAGCTGTAAATTCAATAAAATTCATTTTTCCCGCCATCGATTTTTCAACGCGGCTGCCCATTTTATAACCCAGATCCGTGATGGATTTTCCCTCCGGTGTGGCATCTTCTAAGGAAGCGAGAACGGAAAGGTCGATTAAATCCATTTTGTCTATGCCTTCCACGGGATAAAAATCCGCAGCCAGACGGTTTCCAAAGGTGATGGTACCCGTTTTATCGAAAATCATGGTGTCTACGTCACCGCAGGCTTCCACCGCTTTTCCCGACATGGCAATGACATTAAACCTCGTCACCCGGTCCATCCCGGCGATGCCGATTGCGGAGAGCAGGCCGCCAATGGTAGTGGGGATCAGGCAGACCATGAGCGCCACAAGGGTTGCAACCGGAATTTGAACGCCGGAGTAAACCGCAAATGGATAGAGGCAGACTATGACAATCAGAAATATGATGGTCAGGCCGACCAGCAAGGTGTTAAGAGCTATCTCATTGGGCGTCTTCTGCCTGGATGCCCCTTCGACCAGAGCAATCATCTTATCGAGAAAGGAACCGCCCGGCTCCGCTGCTATTCTGATCTTCAGCCAGTCGGACACCACCGTGGTGCCGCCGGTTACTGATGAGAAATCGCCGCCTGCTTCACGCGTAACGGGAGCGGATTCACCGGTAATAGCCGACTCATCAACGGAGGCAATTCCTTCGATTACCTCTCCGTCATTGGGTATCAGCTCATTGATTCTTACAATGACAACGTCCCCCTTCTTTAACTCAGAAGCGGAAACCTCCGTTTCTGAGCCGTCGTCCCTGAGTAAATGGGCGACCGTATCCTTCTTCGTCTTCTTCAGCGTCTCCGCCTGGGCCTTTCCACGTCCCTCCGCCACCGACTCGGCAAAGTTCGCAAATAAAACCGTAATAAAAAGGATCAGCGTCACAATCACATTATAGGTTCTTAAGGACGCTGCCGGAAGCTTACCGGCGAGTGCCTGCACATCTCCAAACAGGTTGGGGACGAAGCAGAGAACCAGAGTAATTAGAAATCCGACTTCCACCACAAACATTACCGGATTTTTAAGCATATATCTGGGATCAAGCTTCTGAAACGCTCCGATTACGGAGCTCTTTAATATGTCACGCGTTATAAACTTTGTTGACTGTTGTCTCTTTTTTGACATTTGAAATTGCCTCCTAAACTCAACTCTATAACGGGAACCAGTTCGTCAGATGTTCTGCGACCGGTCCAAGGGCAAGTGCCGGGAAGAACGTCAATGCCGCGAAAATATATACGATAAATACGAGTATCAGTGTAAATATCACATTATCCGTTCTGAGTGTGCCGATTGTCTCATTTACCCTGCGTTTTGCAAGGATACTGCCTGCGATTGCCAGCTGAATGATAATTGCCGGAAAACGTCCAAAATACATGGCCAGTCCTGCTGTAATGTTCCAGAATGCGGTATTGTCAGCGAGCCCTTCAAATCCGGAGCCATTATTGGCGGCGGAGGAGCCATACTCGTACAAGACCTGTGTCAGCCCATGGAATCCGGGGTTTGTAATACCGGCCAATCCTCCCGGCGTTGCAACGGCCAGTGCAGAGAAGCCAAGAATCAGGAGCGGATGCACGATCAGACAGATGGCAACCAGCTTCATTTCCTTTCCTTCGATCTTCTTTCCTAAATATTCCGGCGTACGGCCGATCATCAATCCGCACAGGAAAACCGCAAGGATCACGTACATGACCATGTTCATAAGCCCTACGCCCTTACCTCCAAATACACAGTTCAGCATCATGTGCAGAAGCGGCACCATGCCCCCCAGCGGGGTCAGCGTATCGTGCATATTGTTGACCGTTCCCGTGGTAAACGAGGTAGTCGTTGTGGTAAAAAGAGCCGACTGGGCGATTCCGAACCGGACTTCCTTTCCCTCGTAGGAGCCCATACTCTGATTCAATCCAACGCCTGCCAGAATGGGGTTCCCTGCCTTCTCTGCTGTATAGCAAACGGCGATTCCGATCAGAAAAATAATTGCCATTGCTGCAAATACCGTTCTCCCCTGACTGCCGAAAACAGTTTTTTTACCGGTTCCCCGGCTCCGGTCAGCAATCATATGTCCAAAGGCAATCACACAGGCTCCGGGCAGTATCATCATGGAATACAGCTCTGCCAGATTGGTAATAATCGTCGGATTCTCCAGCGGTGTGGAAGAGTTTGCCCCTAAAAATCCACCGCCGTTGGTACCGACGTGCTTAATGGATTCCAATGCCGCGATCGGACCGGTAGCAATATCCTGCCATTTTCCTTCCAGCGTATGTACGGTGAAATTCGTCTGGAAGTTCTGCGGCGTCCCCTGCCAGATCAGGATCAGGCCGACGATAAAGGAGAGTGGAATCAGAATACGGGTGGTATTTCTGACCATATCTTCATAAAAATTCCCCATAGGCCGCCCCGACAGACCGCGGCAAAATGCCATGCAGGCTGAGTAACCGGTTGCCGCCGAAGTAAACATCATAAATATAATAACGGCCACCTGGCTTAAATAGGATAGTCCCGACTCACCGGAATAATGCTGGAGATTCGTATTGGTCATAAAGGATATGATCGTATTATAGGAGAGCGTTGGTTCCATAGCTCCGATTCCGTTTGGGTTCAGCATCAACAGCCCCTGCGCTCTAAGTACCACATATCCGATTAAAATCATTACTGCGTTGGTCATAATAAGGTTCAGTGCATAGACCTTCCAGTTCATACTCTCACGGTTGATCCGGCAAACCCTGTAAATCAAATTGTCAATCCTGTCAAATACCGGATCTGCAAACGTCTTTTGCTTCGCTGCCACATGATACAGATAAATTCCAACGGGGATTACCAGTATCATATAGAAAAGCAATGTCATCATAATCTGAAACATTTCAGTTATTCCTCCTCATATCTTCTGCCCTACAGTCTCTCAGGATTAACCAGGGCATACACCAGATATGCCGCCAATCCCGCAATGATAACGCCTAAAATCACCATACCGCTCACTCCTTGTCTGCTGAATTGTCTCTTCGTAAATCTTTCGTGCTGCATTCCCTTTTATCCGCTTACACGCCTTATTTCTTTGGCTTCGGATCCACCTGGGAATCGCACCAGTTTACGAACAATTTCATGAGAATACAGCTGACTAAAATAGTTCCGATCATGCAAATGTCCATCATGCCCTTTACCTCCTTAATCTGTTCTGTAACAGATTCTTATTCTATCATCACTCCGTATAAACATTCCAAGGCGATTCCAGTGATTGCTATAAATATTCTGTAAATAAAGAAAAGCCCCGCTCTTTTGAAAAAGAGTGGAACTTTTCTGTTTTTTGGGAATTATTTAATTGACATCCTATATAGATTTCGTAATACCATCTCCTTTACAGGCTATAAGTTTCCCGGACATCCGCATCATCAAATATGATATCGAGATATCTGGCCACCTCTCTTAATACTGGCTTATAAGAGCCGTATGCACAACCGAGATGGTGAATGTATGGACCAAACATCAGCTTCTCTTCCCACCGTTTCCAGTCGTCTACTTCCAGATAGACGTAGGTTCCGTTGGTCTCCGGCCCTTCCGTCGTATCGCCTTCCCCGGCAAACAGATAGTACTTTCCCTCCGCGTCGTCGAACCGGCATGTGGTCATATGACCCGGCCTCATCCGAAAGCGCTCCTGCCCGTCCACCAGTGCGGCCGGGCTGTCCTCCGCCTTTAAAGAATAGGGGAATGGGCCGCAGTGCCACAGCAGTTCTGAATTGTCATGAATCGGATTGCGGATTGTCAAATCAGCCAGGAACGGCGGCTTCTCATACAGACTGCATGCCCGCAGAATCGCAAGGGTAATTGCTCCATTAACATCCGCCTCACATGCGAGAGGATACCCTTCATCCGCCATCTCCCCCAATGCCACACACGGGCATACACCGATCAGGGAAGGAAAGGCGGACCAGCATTCAAATGCACCCACGGAACAGTCATTTTCCCGCATAAGCTCTGAAAGCGCCAGCTTCGTGGCCGCTGCCATTTCTACCAGTTCCTCTCTCATCGCATCTGTGTTCATACGCCCAGTCAGATCATTGTAGTAGGAAAGAAAATCCTCCGTTTTCTTTTCCATGATCTCCTTTGCCCGTCTGCTTACCTCAGCAGGAGAAATAGGGATCACAGTAACCCCCATGCGGCGGATCAAATCGGCTTCATTCGTCATGACGCTCATAAACGGAACCGGGCGGTCGCCTATTTTTGCCAGACGCAGGTTCCGAAGTGCCTTCAGCACAGCCGCCGTTCGGATAAACCGGTCATATCCCTGTGCAAATGCATCGCTCTCCGTCTCACAGTTATAAATATAGCTGTACTTCACACCATGGCGCCTGAGCACCTTAGTCGCAGCGAACATTCCGCACTGGGTATCCCGTCCCCGGCTTACGTCCGTATTCGGCCTCTCGTCCCTGGCTCCCCAGATCAGCACCGGCAGATGAAACGATGCCGCAATCTGTGCCGCTGCCTGTTCCTCTCCGAAATCACAGAACGGGAGGAAGAGCGCATCAATCCCGGCAGTCTTAAATTTCTCCACGATTGCGGGTGTCTCCTCCGTCCTCCAGCAGATTCCGTTCTCACTGATATCATCGATATCAATGATATCCACTGATTTGGACAGTGTTCTTCTGATCACCGCCATAAAACGATTCTTTTGGCGAACAGCTTCTTCCATGCTTAGAAAGCTTCTCTTAACCGGAGCTACCCCCAGTATAACCTTCTGTTTATACATGAGCATTTCCCTCCTGCATAATCAGTACGCCCTTTTTATCCTCTTCCTCAATCCTTAAGTACACCATATCATTCTGAAATGTCCTTCCTGGAAGCATACAGATTAAATGAGCCTCCGGTTCATTCACCGGATACTGCCCTCCATGGACGATCATGGGATTCAGTTTTACAAAGGTGTGTTTGGGAACATAAAATCCTTCCAGATTCTCAATTCTCAGTTCTCCCATTTCCGGTACGCCCACATAGATAATCACATCATCGTCAAGGGGGACCAGGCCTTCGCACGTATATTTATGGTACTCCAGAAAGTCCACGACCATCCGGTCCTGTTTATAGACATGACAGCAGGAGACCGTAGGCAGGGTAGTTTTTCCAAAATCCAGTGTCAGTAAATCGGGATAAAAATCTCCGCACGGAATTACTCTGTTCTTCATTTCCGCATCGGCTGTCAGTTTCTGATATACACCATACTTTCTAAACGCCTCATCACTCAGACACCGCACCTTAATCTCTTTCATTACGTTCCCTCCTTCACAGGCAGGCGAAATCCGCCGCCATCTCCATCAGCATATCTTCAACCTGAGGGGCGTAGCCCAGACGATCAAAGGTGCCATGAACAATTCCTCCATAGCGGATATGGCGTACGCTCACTCCCGCATCCTGCAGTATCTTTGTGAACAGCTCACACTCCGGTCTTAAGTAATCGTATTCCGCAGTCATAATTAACGTCTTCGGAAATCCCTTAAAATCCCCCTCGACCGGATTGATATACGGAGTGTGGATATCTTCGTTATTCTCTAAATACCAGCCGCATACTTCTCTTTTCATCGCTCCGGTCGTCTCGATCTGTTCCTCAATAATCCGGTTTCCGCCAGGATTGTCAAACATATCTCTCTTCCACACATAGTACGGATTACTCATATCCGGGTCCCACACGACAGACGGGTAGATAAGGCCTGCATAGGAAATACAGCCAATCCCTTCCTGTCTGTCCCAGAGAGTTACCGTAACAGCCATGGTTCCGCCCGCACTATCTCCGGAAATCCCGATCTTCGTCCTGTCCACGCCGAGCATACCCGCGTTTTCCCATACCCATCGGACCGTCTCACAGCACATGTGAAATGCGACCGGATACTTCACTTCCGGCGACAGCGGATAATCTACAGAGATAACAACGGCATCTGCCAGTTCGGCAAAACGCTTACACTGATTCTCCACGGTCAGTGTATCGCCTCCGAAGAAGCCTCCTCCGTGAATAAATATCAGACATGGTTTTTCTGCTTTCCCGTCCTCCGGTGTATAGATCCACCTCACACCTCTGTATCCATCCTGATCCATAGAGACAAATCTGGTTCTGACTCCGGAACTTCGGTCCAGAGTCCTCCAGCCGAACTGATATCGCAGCTGTTCCAGCAGGGTATGCCCCTCCGGATTATCCATTCCAAGCAGCTTGTCCTGATTTCTTAACAGCTCCGGGTCTATCTCGCCAGCCCGCGTCTCGAAATCTTCCCGTGTCAGCGTCGCAGCAGCCTCCGTCCTCGGATCGAGACAGCCTTCCTCCCGGTCATAACAGCTGCGGACCACAATCTCTGCCCCGTCTGCACAGATCCGCCTTTCCCCGGCTTTCAAGCTTACCAATAGTTTCTGATACAAGTTTCTGTCCATGTTGAAGCCCCTCCTAATATTCTGCAATCTCCAGGCGTTCTCCATCCGGTCCCCTGAAGAATGCGAACTTCATGCCGTGTTCCCAGAATTCCTTCCTAAACAGCTTCTCCGTCTCAAAGATAATGCCTTCCGCCTGCAGCCTCTGGCAGCACTCGTCAAAATCCGCCACTCGCAGACACACATGGTTCCATGCTCCATCTCCACGCAGCTCATCAATGCCGGTCTCCACCAGTTCGATCTGGAACTGCTCCGGCAGCTCGAGAAATCCGATTCTGAGCCCATCCTCAAGAACAATCCGGCTAACCAGCTGAAAACCAAGGAGAGACTCATAAAACCCAATGCTTCTGTCCAGATCACTGACATTAATCCCCACATGAGAACTGCGGATTCCTTCTTCTGTTTTCATAAATCCCTTCCCCTATTAAATTTCATCACATTCCGGTAGAATGCCTTTCTCGGTTCAATACCGGAGTAGTCGATCGTGTTGTCCTTTAAAAACTGTTCCACCATGGCACGGTCAGGAATTCCCACTCTGCCGCCCAGACTGGTACAGTTGATATACGATACCGCGCTTGCAAATCTTGCGCAGTATTCCAGCTCCCAGCCCTGACTGTGTGCGTACAGGAAACCTCCGTGAAATACATCTCCGGCTCCTGTCGTATCGACGATTTTGTGTCCTGAAAACGGAGGGAGCCTGAATGTATTCCCTGACCGGTCCGCCCCTGCGCAGCCTTTGGATCCCAGCGTCACTATGACGATCTGCGGCCCTTTCTCAACCAGCCTTCTGCAGTTCTCCACGTAATTCCCGTCTTCAAACAGCGCGCCGTAGAATTCCTCCGATATAATCAATATATCAGAGTTTGTCACCAGGAAGTCCGCTTCGGCCGTATACGCCCCTCCGTCTACCGATACGAGAACCCCGTTCTTTCTTGCTAACTCAACAGCTCTTTTCTTTGCAGAGCATTCAATCATGCTGGTGTGTATATACCTTGCCCCTGCGATGTAGGACTCATCCACCTGTACGTCGGTCAGAGGTCCGTTTACGCCCATTTTCCCCAGAAAGCTCCTGCCTTTTGTCTCTTCCTCCGCCAGACAGATGGTAAAGGTCGTCCCTCCCTCCTGTGTATATAAATGAGAGACATCCACACCGTGGCGAACCATATCATCACGGCAGAATATACCGAATTCGTCGGTACCCACCACTCCCAGCATACTGCACTTCGCCCCCAGACGGGCCAGCGCCGCAATGGCGGAAGAGGCGTTTCCTCCGGACTGCCATAAATAATCGTGCATGACACTCATGGAATCCGTTTTTGGCAGCCGGTCAATGCTCACCGCAAAATCCATGATTGGATTTTCCACCCCAATTACATCATAAACCTTCTCCATGACAGACTCCTTTTACAATACGATTTTCGAAAGTTCCAGCCTGCCCGCAATATATTCGGTCAGTCTTGGCTGTATATATTCCGGGAACCCAAAGGGATCCGCCTTCGAAAAGTCCTGTGCATAGAATTCCTGATTCAACCTCGTATTTAAATTGAAGAATTCCGTTCCGATGTTGATCTTATTGATTCCATTGGAAAAGGCCTGCGCCAGCTGGTCATCCGGAATTCCGGTACCGCCATGAAGAACCAGAGGAATATCCGTAGCTGCGCTCAAGGTCTTTAAATGTTCGATATCCAGTTTCGGTGTGCTCTTATATAACCCATGCGCACTGCCGAAAGACACGGCAAGAGAGGTGACTCCCGTCTTCTCCACAAACTCCCTGACCTCGTCCGGTCTGGTAAAAAACTCCTTCCGGCTGAATTCATCGGAATCGGCTGCCGTTCCCACATGTCCCAGCTCACCTTCCACATCAACATCGAAATTCCGGGCGACTTCCACCACCTTTTTTGTAAACGCCGCATTCTCCTCAAACGGGAGAACGGAGCCATCTGCCATCACCGATGGGAAGCCCTCATGAACCGCCTCAAGAATCATGTCAAAATCGCTGCAGTGATCCAGATGCAGCCCTACCGGGACAGATGCACGTTCTGCGTAATATCTGGTCACTTCCGCAAACACACCGAAGGGCATGATATTTCTCATACCGGGATACAACATGACAATCACCGGTCTTCCGGCGGTCTCCGCACCCTTAATCACGGATTTAATCATATTGACATCAGCGGCGTCAAACGCGAGTACACATGCATTGTTCTTTTTTCCCATTGCCAGCAGTTCTTTTACTTTTACGTACGGCATTCCATTCCCCTCCTACATCTCTTCCACGGGCTCGACGCTGTCATGTGCGACCGGGCCCAGATACTTACAGGCTTCCTTTAGTACTTTTGCAAAGCTGCCGTGAATTCCGCTTACATGATGAATATACGGTCCATACATCAGCTTTTTCTCCCATTTCACCCAGTTCTTCACTTTGAACCAGACGTAATTCCCAGTCGTCTTTGGACCTTCTGTTCCCTCGCCTTCATCAGCCAGAAGCATGTAGTTTCCATCATCCTGGTCGAACCGTACCACAGTAAGCGGTCCGCCTTCGATCTCATACATTCCCTTGCACTCTCTGACAGCCGGAACCGTTCCCTTCCTCACAAGTGATTTTGCAAAAGGCCCGCAGTGCCAGAGAAGTTCCGCATTATCATCCTCCGGATGGCGTATGGTGACATCAGCGATAAACGCCGGAGTGGCGTATCTGGCTGCTGCCTGCAGCAGAACCGCGCCAACGGCCGCATGAATATCCGTCTCACATGCCGCAGGCAGTCCCCGGTCAAACAACTCCGCCAGCACAAAACAGCTCGGGATTCCATAGGAATCCTGGGAGAAGCCCCAACAGTCCACCGCTACCGCCTGACATCGGTTCACTGAGGCAAGATCCATAATGGCAGCTTCTAAATATGCCATCTTCTCCACTGCCTCGTGGCCGATCGAAGACCAGTCCACGGCTTCCTCAATCTCTTTCACGATATTGGCAATCCGGGGATCCGGTAACATTCCCTCTCCTGACGGAAGAGGCGGCTGTCCCATGGGAAGCTCACAGCCTTCCGGTGACAGAGGCATGTTTCTCCTTAATTTCTCAACGGTACGTTTTACCTCCTCCGGCCAGATCGGGACAATCTCAATGCCGAATTTGGAAAGCAGCTCCGATTCATTAATCTTGACGGATAAGAACTGCCGCGGCCGCACTCCGATCTGACCGATCCGCATGCCCCGGAATGCCTTTACAACGGAAGCCACCCGCAGGAATTCTTCAAAACCACGGTCCAACACCTGGCTGTCCAGCCAGCAGTTTTCTATGTAGGTAAACGGTACATGGTAACGCCTGAGAGCTCTGGAGGTTGCAAACATTCCGCACTGTGTGTCGAAATCTCTCGGGCCGGTCTTGCCGGACTGATCCGTCTCCGGAGAAGGATCTCTCGGCCCCCATATGAGAACCGGCTTTCCGATCTCCGCAGCAGTCTTTGCTACCACTTCCTCCTGTCCGAAATTACAGTGCGGAAAGACGATCGCATCTACCTTCTCCGCCCGGAATAAATCCACGACCTTTCCCACATCACGAAGATCCCAGAGCATACCGCCGTCGACCACCGCATCTATGGTTACCAGACGGATATCTCCATTACTTTCCGCCATCTCTTCAAACCGCTTTACCACCCGGTCCTTTAAAGCAATTGACGGTTCCGGCGGGAACATATCCCTGCGGACCGGAACCATACCGAGTACGATCATTCTGTCCTGTGTATATCGAATCATAAGTTATCCTCTCCGCGAAGAAACGCTTACCGTTTCTTTGCATATTTACGAACGTCAATAGCTACTGCAATTACTATGATTGCTCCTTTTACAACATTCTGCCAGTATGGATTGATTCCAACGAAGGTCATTCCGTACTGAATCACGGTAAATACCGTAACACCAATCGCTACACCGGGAACTGCGCCGACACCTCCGGCCACGGAACAGCCGCCAACCACACAGGCAGCGATGGCATCCAGTTCATAGCCCTGCCCATAATTGTTCGTAGCGCCGCCGGTTCTGGCCGCCTCCAGCGCTCCTGTAAGTCCATAAAATGCTCCGGCGATAATATAGACGATCATAATAATTCTCTGGACGTTGATTCCTGAGACTCTGGCCGCCTCCTGATTGCCGCCCACGGCAAACAGCGTCTTTCCAAACCGGTGATAATTCAGTACGATATGACAGGCGATCATCAGAACGACCGCAATGATTAATATATATGGTATACCGAAGAAGGAACCGGTACCCAGCTTTGAGTATGTCTTTAAAAAACCGCCTAACGGCTGGGAACGGTTTGGCTCCATGTTATAGTAAATGGAGATTCCGCCGTAAATAATAAGCTGAACGCCCAACGTGCCAATAAAAGCGGGAACATTTAGCTTCGCCACTACGATTCCGTTTAACAGTCCCATAGCCATCCCCATCAGAAGACAGGCGATGATAGGAACGATAATCGGAAGTTCCTGCAGATTTGGGAAAAACTTATTGGCGTAAGTGGACATCTGTGCAAGTGACCCCGCCAGGACAGCCGCCGCGCCGAGCATACGGCCTCCGGACAGATCAGCACCTCCGGACAGAATAACAAACATACACCCCATTGCCATAATCAGCCTCGTTGAAGACTGCATTAAAATATCCCGAAATACACGGAGGGACAGAAATGCCGGATTCTTTACTGTTATCAATATAATAATTGCGATTAAGACAAGATAGATCGCATTGTTCTGCGCCCATTTCTTTATATCAAACTGCTTCGTCTGCATGATATTAACCAATCCTTTCTCCTTATCCGGGCCCGGACGTACCCACCGCCGGTCCCCGGCAGATTTAACTCACCTTGCTGGCAAACTGCATAATCTTGGAATCATCAATGTCCGGCCCTTCCAGGAAACCGGTCACATGCCCTTCGCACATGATCATCACCCGGTTTGACATTCCCATTAGTTCCGGCATCTCTGAGGAAATCATAATAATGGACTTTCCCTCCTTTGCCAGATTCAGCATGATGGTATAAATTTCGTATTTGGCACCGACATCGATTCCTCGAGTCGGCTCATCGAGAATTAAAATATCCGGGTTTGTCAACAGCCACCTGGCAAGAAGTACCTTCTGCTGGTTTCCGCCCGATAAATCGGCAATTCTCGTGTCCCTGGTCGGTGTTTTTATATTCATGGTTTTAATATACTCGTCCGTATCCTGACGGCATTTTTTCAAATCCAGCATTCCCATGACATTGCTGTATTCTCCAAGCTTTGCTATTACTGTATTGTCCAGCACGCTAGCCCCCGGTATGATTCCCGTCGCCCTTCGTTCTTCCGTCAGAAGTCCGATTTTATTGGCAATGGCATCCGCCGATGATTTGATGGAAATCTTTTTTCCGTCCTTATAGACCTCGCCCGACTGAACGCTGCGGATTCCAAACAGCGCCTCCATCAGCTCGGTTCTCTGTGCTCCCACCAGTCCGCCCAGCCCCAGGATCTCCCCCCGGCGCAGCTGAAACGAGCAGTCCTGAAACGACATTGGATTGGGGGAAGTGAAATTTTTGACCTCCAGAACCACGTCTCCCGGCTTGTTGTCAAGTTCCGGAAACCAGTTATCCATCTGACGGCCCACCATCCGGTTTACAATCAGTTCCTCTGTCAGTTCTTCCGCCGGCCACGTTCCGATCTTGCAGCCGTCACGCATAATTGTCACTTCATCGGATATCTTGAGAATTTCATCAATTTTATGAGATATGTATACAATAGCAATTCCTTCCGAGGTCAGCTTACGGATTACTTCAAAAAGCGTAGCGGTCTCCGTCTCTGTAAGAGATGATGTGGGCTCATCCATGATAATGACCTTCGCCCCATAAGAGATCGAGCGCGCAATCTCACCAAGCTGAAGCACGGATGACGAAAGTTCGATCGCCTGTGTTCTGGGGTCTACATTCATATGAAGCTGGTCAAAAAGCCGTTTCGTCTCCTCATACATCTTCTTATGGTCTATAAAAGAGAGTCCCGCAATCTTCTTCTCCGGCATCCGTCCTACCCAGATATTTTCCGCTATACTCCTTCTGCGGATCGGATTCAGTTCCTGATGAATCATGGATATTCCTGCTTCCAAACCCTGACGGGGATTATCGAAGTGTACTCTTTCTCCTTTAAAATACACCTCTCCCTCATCTGGATCATACAGGCCGAACGCACATTTCATCAGAGTCGATTTTCCCGCGCCATTTTCTCCCATCAGAGCATGTACCGTTCCTGGCCTCAGCGTAAAAGAAACGCCGTTCAATGCCTTTACCCCCGGAAAGCTTTTGCTGATGTTTTTCATTTCCAATATGATACTCTTATCTTCCATACTGTCTTCTCCTGCTTCTGTTTATACGGTCATCCCTTCGCGGCAGCCGCCAGACGGGCCTGCAGGCACATCCGCCCGGAATACGGTCCGTAGAAATAGCCGTTACAATGAGCGTGGACCGGTATGTATCATACCGGTCCACCAAAAAAGGACTGGCGACTATTCGTATTTTGAAAGATCTGCGTCTTCAAGATTATCCTTGGTTATCGCCACATAATCCAGCCATACCCGTTTGTGTTCGTCGATATCGTATCCCAGATTTTCTGATGTGATTTCTTCTCCTGCTTCCAGAAGTTCCAGGATCTTATAGATACATTTCCCCATGGTTACCGGATTGTTTAATGAGGTTGCCAGCATCGTTCCGTCCTCCAGTGCCTGAAGTCCTACTTTGGTCGCGTCAACGCCGAGTACCGGAATGTAATTACTTTCGTCAGTAAAGTATCCGGCTGCCTTCAGCGCCTCAATTGCTCCGAGGGCCATGTCATCGTTGTTGGCAAATACAATGTCGATATCATCCGCATTAGCGGAAATTACGGATGCCATCTGATCCTGCGCCTTCGCTCTCTGCCATTCGCAGACAACCTCCAGCAGGCAGTTGGTTTCCACTCCGGCTTCCTTGACGGTATCGATGGAATACTTGGTTCTCATCTCCGTATCGTAGTTTCCGATCTGCCCCATCAGCATGACGTAATCCATCTTGCCGTTTCCATTGCGGTCTGCCTCCGGATGCTCTTTCCAGTATTTTGCCGCAGCCTCTCCCTGCACGACACCGGACTGCTCGGCCGCAGAGCTGACGAAATAGCAGGGGCCGTAAGAATCCATCTCTTCGTCCGAAGGAGAATCGGTGTTCCAGAAAATAATCGGAAGATCCGCCTTGCGAGCCACATCGATAACCTGATCCTTCGCATTGGTATTGATATTGTTGATCACCAGATATTTACAGCCTTTTGTCACAAACGCGTCCATGGCGTTCATCTGAAGGCCCACGTCAAACTGGGAATCGGAAGTCTCGACAGAAACAGTACCTGTTTCCGCTGCTTTTAACACAGTATTACGTACATTGGCAATATGGGTATCGGAATACATATAGCATGTCATACCTGCCACCGGGCGCTCGGCCTTTGATTTGCCTTCCGTGGCCGCGGCTGCCGCTTCTGTGGCCGCCGTCCCTGTATCTCCTCCTGCCGTGACAGGAGGCGTCTCCGCCGCCTTCTGGGAACATGCTGTCATAAATAATGCTGCTGTCATGGATAATGCAAGTGCCTTTTTAACTGTTTTTTTCATATGCTTCCTCCCGTTTTAAAAACCTATATTTAATCTTACCAGTTCCTGATCCAAAGCCGCGATCTCATCCTCGGCCAGTTTCCACTCAAACGCCTTACAGTTCTGGGCTGCCTCCTGCTCATTTCTGACACCGCAGAGCGCCGTTCCCACAAATTCCTTCTGGGTACTCCAGTTAAGCGCCACCTGCGCCGCGGGGACGCCGTGACCTTCGGCGATCCGGTCCATGGTCTTTAAAAATTCCATGATTTTAGAAAATACCGGCTCCCTGAAGAAATCATAAAATGTCAGTCTCATATCACCCGGTTCGAAATCAGGCATGGTACGGATTGCACCCGTCAGTATTCCGGAGCCGAGAGAGCCATAGGTCATGGAATCGATTCCTCTTTCATATCCCCACTTCATCAGACCGGTAAACTTCTGGTTTACCATGGAATACGGGGGCTGCTGAACATCGATATCAGCGAATTCCTCTGCTGCCAGAATCTGTTCCTCACTGAAATTGGATACGCCGATGAACCGTATCTTTCCTTGTTTTTTCAGTGTGTTTAATGCCGCCATGGTTTCATCAATGGGTGTGTTCACATCCGGCCAGTGGACGTAGTAAAAATCGATGTAATCCGTCTCCAGATTCATCAGAGAGCTTTCCACCTCGCGCATGACGCTCTTATAGCTGGCGTGTTTTATGTATTCGCCGGAATAGACGTCTGTGATCAGACCAAATTTCGTAGAAATAAGAATCTGATCTCTCGGAATCCCCCGAAGCGCCTCCCCCACAATCTTCTCAGACGCACCGTTCCCATAGCACGGCGCCGTGTCTACGAGGTTGACTCCCTGGTCAATCATGGTCCGGATCGCTCTTACCGAATCACTCCGGTCAACCTGGCCATAATTCTGGCCGCCGATCGCCCAGGTGCCCACCGCCAGTGCCGAGACGGATACATCGGCGTTCTTAAAATGCTTGTACCTCATAACTGCCTCCTCCTTTTTCTTATATGTGAATTTTAATAATCCCCCAAGTTTCTTTACTGCTCTATATCGAAAAGGTATTTGTCACCAAACAGACAGGTATTCAGCGCGTACAGTGCCGCCCCGGTTATAAATCCTCCGTCTGAATCGCTTATCTTCGAATATGTGACTATCCCTGTCTCTGCGTTGCCATAGGAAGGAAAAATCCTTACCAGATCATTCAGTTTCTTTTCAAAGTATTCTCCCCCGTAAGCCAGCAGCCCCTGTAAAATAATCTGCTGCGGATCATACATCAGAACGATATTATAAATCGCTCTCGCCACATAAACGGCAAACTCATCCACCATGACCCTGGCCAGCGGATTACCGCCATTGGCCTCCCGGAAGACTTCCCGGATATCCCCTGCTTTCCGCCGGTCCAGGATGACAGACGGATACGCCGCCTCATGCTTTTTCCAGATCGCTCTTAAGGATTCCGGTGACATCATACTCTCCAGGCACCCGTCGTTTCCGCAGACACACGCTCTGCCCTGATGTGTCTCTACCAGAAGGTGGCCAAATTCACCCTGATAACCGTGCCTGCCATACAAAAGTTCCCCCTTCTCAATCACACAGCCTCCCACACTGCCCGCGGAGTGCATAAATAATGCAGCCACTGTCTTGTGATTCAGGGATGGGTCCTCTAACAACTCTGCGTACCCCAGAAAACGTCCCACATTGTCAATAATAATTGGAAATGAAAATTGAAGTTCTGTCCGAAGAAATTCGCAAACGGGAAAATCGTTCCTGCGCTTTGTTCCAATAGGAAACATACATACTCCTCTTTTTCTATCAACAACGCCCCCGCACGCCACTACCATCATACAAATCTGTTCCTTGCGGATACCGCTTTCTTTCAGCAGAAGCCTCACTTCAGCCACGGTAACCTCCATCGCCAGATTCCAGCCATTCCACTTGCTGATATCAGCGATATCCCGCACTCTTTTCTGAATGACGCGGCACTTCATATTGGAAATATTACAGCTGATAAAATCGTTCCCTATAGTTACAATAATCGTGTAACGGAATGATGCATTCATGGAAAAAACTCTGGGGGGCTTTCCTCCGGCGGTCGTCGCGTCCCTGGTGCCCACCTTTTTCAATACCTTTTCTTTGCACAGTTCATTTACAATCTGAGTGGCCGATGTCCTGCTCAGTTCCAGCCGCTCAGCGATCTCCGGTATTGTCATCTCCGTATTGTTCTGAAGCAGTGCGACAATCGCCTTCTGGTTTCTTCGCTTGATATTCCTGGGCTTTTCTGCCTTCACCTTTCTTGCATCCAGCATGGTGAATCATCCTCACTTTACTTTCCATTCCCTTCCGGCTGCGGTCCGATGTGAAACCGGTATGTCGTCCTTGAGGCAAACACCGTGTTCTTTCTTACAATACAGTCCGGAAAATGGCTGCAGTTGACTGCATTGGGGAATCCCTGTGTTTCGAAGCAGATACCCGCATATTTCTCATAGCGTACACCGCCTTTACAGGCGAGGCTGCCGTCAAAGTGGTTCCCCGTATATATCTGAATCCCCGGCTGGTCTGTATAGACCTCCATCCATCTTCCGCTCTTTTCATGCCATAGCTCCGCTGCTTTCCGGTAGCCCCAGCCGCGCAGCACATAGTTATCATCAAGGCCTAACGTTTTGTTCAGCACCTCGCCTAACGTTCTCCGTTTGGTGAAGTCCAGGTTCGTTCCGGCTACCTTCCGGATTTCTCCGGTTGGAATCCTGTCTGAGGTTACCGGCGTATAGAAATCAGCCATTATTCTCATCTCATGGTTAAAAACAGTTGCATCCTTCCCGCCAGACAGGTTAAAATAAACATGATTGGTCAGGTTCACCGGAGTATCCTCTTCCGGTATGAGCCGGTAACGAATATCGAGTGCATCATCGGCCGTCACACGGTAGGTGACTTCAAGCGAGACACTGCCCGGAAACCCATCTGCTGCGGAATCCTTCCAGTACAGCGTAACCCAGTCGTCTCCGCCAGCTGCTATATGAAAATTCTTCGATGCGTAGCCCGCGCTTCCGCTGTGAAGACAATTGCCCTGGTCGTTGCGTTCAAGCCAGTACCCCCGGCCGTTCACATGGAATTCACCGCCCTTGATCCGGTTCGCCACCCGGCCTATAACAGCCGCGCTGCAGGATGGATTCCTTCTGTATTCTTCCAGCGTATCCTGTCCCAGCACCAGATCATCCATATTCCCATTCTCATCCGGAACCTTCAGATTCTTAATGACAGCACCGTAAGTAATAATATGGGCCGCCATTCCGGATTCGTTCGCAATCACCACTTCCTGAACATCGGTACAATCCGGAAGTGTTCCCATTCTCCTGATCTTCATTTTACGTTCTTCTCCATCCTGCCGTTATGCCTGCCGCGACCGTTATGGCCAGCAATAAAAAAGCTATAATCAAAAATCCCTCTTTTATCCCATACACACTGGCCAGGACTCCGCCCAGCAGGCTGCCGCTCAGACTGCCCAGCCCCATCTGGACGAATGCCAGCGTGCTCTGCCCCTGGGATATCTTTCCCGGCACCACCATGCGGTTGATATAAGTGACGCAGACAAAGTAGCACACCATATACGAAGGCCCCTGCAAAAGCTGCGCCGCCGCCATGAGCGCTACGTTCCCGGCGGACAACAATATAAGTCTTAAGGCCATACAGCCTACAGCCGCAGTCAGCAGCACGGTTTCCTTATACCGGCGTGACAGCCTGTGAATCAGCAGCAAAACCGGAATCTCACTGAGCGCCGAGATACAGTTCAGCACGCCCAGAAGCGACTGGCTGTATCCCAGCTCCAGCAGGTATACCCCCAGAAAGGCCGAATAGTAGTTGATTCCAAACTGCATGGCAAAGGCGAAGAGAAGGATCAGGTAAATTTCCTTCGATTGGAATGTTGGACCTTTCCCTGCCTTTTTTACGGTTTGATCAGCTTCCGGACCTCGTCTTTCCTGCTCCTGCGCTTTCAAAGTTTTTTTGTCCTTTGGCAGCGTCAGACAGAGCAGTGTAAACAACAGAAAGCATGCACTGTTTCCATAAAACATGAGGTTCATATGTTTTTTCAAGTAGAATCCCATACCCAAAACGATAGCTGCATAACTGACCGTCCCACACATTCTGACCCATGCAAAGTTGATTCCTTTCTCTTCCGCCTGACTCACCACCAATGCGTCACAGATCGGAAGCACAGCACTGTTAAATAAAGCATAGCAGGTTACCGCTCCCAGGATTTCACCAAAGGAACCCGTTCCGGGAAAGAGCAGAACTGCCGCCGCACAGCACAGATTCAGCAGAATCAGGACACGACGCCGTCTTCCTGTCCGGTCAGCCAGTGCCGCCCATAGAGGCTGTACCGTCAGAGACGCAATCGGAAGGAGTGCTGACAGAATCCCGATCTGCATGGAATCCATCCCTTTCTGTGAAAAATACATCGTAATAAAAGGCAGATACAGAGATGCTGTAATCCAGTACATCCCGTTAATCAGGTACAGATTCAGCCCTTTCATGGCGTTCCTCGCTTTTTAGTAAGTAAACTTTATTTACTAACCTCGGTAAACTATATTCTGTTGTCATTATATATCCTGTTATTTTTATATGGGGGGTTTTGCAAAATCGAGGGCGGAAACATCATTTTTATCATTCTGCCTCGGCAAGAAGGGTATTTTTGATTATCTTATAATATTTTTGACTGACGGGGATCCATTCCTCTTTCCCCTCCAGACGTATCCGGTACATCTCCAGCTGCCGGACGTAGTTTGAATTAATCAGGTAGCTCTTATGACAGTGAAGAAAATACGGCGGCAGCCGCTTCAGCAGGTCATCCAGCTTTCCATAAGCCCGTATCTCTTCTTCCCATGTCTTTACGCTGAGCTGATGCCCCCTGCTCTCCACATACAGAATCTTCTGGTATGGGATCCGGTAGATCTTCCCTTTCGTCACCAGTGTCAGGCACCGCTTGTACTCCTGCTGCGCCATCTGTTCCAGGCGGAGAATGGTTCTTTGGAAATCATCCTGATCCAGGGGAAAGAAAAGCAGAGAGTCCGGCTGCAGTTCGAATAAATGCTCCGGCCATTCCAGCCGGTCAATCACCAGTACAAGCTTTAAATGATGAATTCTATTTTTGCATGCTCTTGCAAGCCCTGCTCCCGTATCCTTCTGCCGCACCAGATTTACAATCAGAATATCCACATCCTCGTCCACTTCTTCTAAGTAAAAGAGCAGCTGGTCTTCTGCCGTAAACGTATGTAAGGTCCTGTGCTCCGCCGTTTCTCCGGCCGGAAACGAATCTCCCAGTCCAGCGAGCCGTCTTTCCGGATCATACAGTATAATTTTTCCCATCCTGTTCAACCATCTTTCGTATCTCGTCTGCACATGGAAAGCACAGATCCTCATGAATCGCCGCATCCGCTTCCATGACCGCCTTGTAATATCGGTTTACTGAATCATTTGCTGAAATAATAATATACTTACGCCTGATCTGCTTTACCGCCTCCTCAAAAGTCCGCGCCTCGTTTGTTTCCAGCCGGTCTTTGATCTGCATGTAATACAGAATCAGATGTTCACGCTTCTCTCCCGGAATCAGTTCTTCTAAAAGCTCTCCTATCCTGTCCCTGTGCTTTGCTCCGTAGCGGAAATAACGATGCAGCACTTCATCATCCCGTTTTCTTCGTTCTTCCTTATCCGGAATATAAAACCCCAATATTCTCTTCATAAATACACCCCTGTATAATTATAGATCTGTCAATTTATTCTCAGAATATCAGCTTTTTAATTTTGTGTCAACATTTCATATATTATATATTTTATCTGATTACACCATATTTATAAGTAAATATTACTTTTAAATGTTTTACTTCTAATTAATACATTTTCTTAGGATAAAATTTGTATACCGGAAAAACAGAAGGGTGGATGTTGGGAATTTTAATTTCACAGATTTAAAACTTCCATAAAAACAAAAATGCTTTGCGGAAATCTTTCGATTTACCGCAAAGCATCACAATTCCATTTTTCTTTCTATTTACTGTATCCTATCCTGGCCACATTTCCTCTAATCCTGCCCCTCATACCGGTTCTGCCTTTCAAATCCTCATTTAGTCAGCCTTTAGCAGCCGCTTATACGTCTGTTCGACGCCAAACGCTCCCAGCGGCGCAGTGATCAGAATCGCAAGCACGGCCACCGTAAGAACAATCTTGCCGCAGCCCAGTCCCATAGCCAGGGGCACCCCGCCGATCGCAGCCTGGACCGTCGCCTTCGGCATATAAGCAATCATGCAGAAAAGCCGTTCCTTCCGGTTTATATCCGTCCCCAGTAGACAGAAAAAAACGCCCGCCATACGGAAAATCAAAACGCCGAAAATCAAAATTACGGCCGCGGCTCCAGCCTTCAGTGCATAGCTGATGTCTACGGTTGCTCCCACCAGAACAAACAGCAATACTTCAGCGGCCACCCACAGCTTGGAGTATTTGACGGAAAGACGGGCCGCCGCCTCATACCGTTTTTTCTGCAGGGCAATGCCGATGCTCATAACTGCCAGCAGACCTGAAAAAGGCACATATCCCTTCAAACGATTCTCCAGTTCAATCATCAGAAATGAGATGCTTAAGAGAATCACCACCTTGGCAGAATCCCGGATATGAACCTTTTGGAAGAACAGTGCCAGAAGGATCCCGGCCAGTCCGCCGGCCGCGATACCCGTTCCAATGGAAACCGGAATCGACAGGATGCTGGCCGGTGAAAATGTTCCGCCCTGCGCCAGCCCGGTGAACGCCGTAAACAGAACAATGACAAACACATCATCTACCGATGCTCCGGCAAGAATCAACTGCGGGATACTCTTTTTAACTCCGTATCCTTTCTCCATCAGATTCAGCATTTTCGGAACGATCACGGCCGGAGACACAGCTCCCACCACAGCTCCCATGATGGCCGCGTCCAATACGGAGATTCCCAGAAGTCGCGGCGCCAAAAGGATCATTCCCATTATTTCAAAACAGGCCGGCACAAAGCACATGAGCACGGCCGGGCGCCCTACCTTTTTTAAATCCTGAATGTCCAGGGACAGACCGGCGCGCGTCAGGATAATGATCAGCGCAATCTGACGCAAATCCGCCGAAATACCCAGAATAGATCCATCCAGCATGTTTAAGGCATATGGCCCTAAAATCATACCCGTCAGCAGCATTCCCAGCAGCCCGGGAAGCCTGATTTTCTGAAATGCCCGGCTGAGCAGCATTCCCAGAAGAAAAACCAGTGATAAACTTGTAAGCATACGTTGCAACCTCCGAATTCCTGTATTTTGTTTCCGCCCGCAGCACTGCAAAATGGCTGCCCCTCAGGGCGTGTTTGACCTGCAGGACAGACACAAAAAAAGCTGGTGACTCCTGCACAATGCAGAAGCCATCAGCTGTCATAAGCGGTTTTGGTAAATATCACACTACCATGGGAGACCTCATTCCCGGGTAACAGTATAGCAGACAGAGGCCGGAAATGCAAGTGGATTATCAAACACTATCTCTTCATCATCGCAATCTCTGACTCCGGCAGCACTGCCCCACCGGCGGTATCGATCTCCGGGCAGCGTTCCATCAGAATGGCCTGCAGTGCTCTGCCTGCTTCCTTGGAGGTTTCCGCCCAAATGTTCTTTTTATCCGCAGTGATGAGATTTATCGTCAGATAATGCGCCTGTTTTATGGAATTGCCTACTTTCACATCATAGACATTGTCCGTTAAGTACGCACCTGTGATCCGGCTGACTTTTAATACGCCAAGGCTGCCGCTGTTGTAAAGCGCAATATAATCCCTGGTAAGTATGCCGCTTTTCTGACCTGTTGTTACTGCCTTTATCTTTCCCAGAAGATTTACGATCAGACTGTCTGGCTCTACAGCCTGGTTATCAAACTCACGCATCTCTCCCTCGCTGCAGCCACCTGCTGCGGCAATTCTGCTGATCCATTCTTCCATGCTTCTTCTCATATCCTTTGTCACAAGAAAGAGAATCCCTCCGAATAACAGCGTCACGATCAGGAAAAAGATCCCAATCACAATCCCAACCTTCATAGTGTCTTCATCCCCGGACTGCATAAATTCCAGAGTCTTCCGGACGGACCAGATCAGCCCTGCGAGACCTCCTGCCATAAAAAGACCCATAATAATACAGCCGGTCCTGCCGCGGCTTCCCATGCTTTTCTTGTATGCTTTAAAAACGGATCTCTCCGGGTAATTCTTCTTTATGTATTCCTCATTCATACGCTTAAAATAATCTTCCATTTTTTTGCCGCCTTATCTCCTGCTGATGGCTTTCTCCACGGAAATGCCGTATATTGTCATGAATTTTCCTCCAGGCCGCCGTTCATTACGGCCTTGTCGCGGAGTCCCATCTTCTTTGCAAGCTCAGGATTAATAGCCTGATACTGCGAAATAACCTGATTCGCTGTGTTCTGGTTCATGGAGAAGCTGTGTTCCCTGCCGTCTCTGGTAAGACATACCAGTTCCTGAACGGAACTTCTCCCAACGCTTCTCACCTGATACCACGCCCTGGTTATCTCTTCGTTAGACAGTATCTCCGGTTTATCGTATGCCCCGTAGGTAAAATACCTCCCGACCCAGAAGCGGCCGGCCAGCTTTTCCGCGCTCTGGAAATCCGCTTCCAGATAATCCCTGGTTACCTCCGGATGACTGTCTAAAAATGACTGGATACTCTCTATGTGGCCTTTCTTGAGCAGCCGGGACAAAATAAAGAGTCCCAGGCACATAAGGACAGCGCCCAAAGCAGTCGTCATCATGGCGCTGTCCGGCGTCTGGTTGTCCAGCAGTCCATCCCACAGGTAGTAATTCCCGCCGCCGCCCTCCAGCTCGTAGTAATCCAGAGCTCTCTGGTAATACTTTTCGCCTTCATCCTTCATTCGTTTCATGGTTCCGGTAATGGTGCTTCCCTGAGGCGGCGCCTCGCGGACCCCATTCAAATAATCCCAGGTTTCATCCATAATCCGTTCCAGCTCTTCACTTCTCGAAACGGAGGACCGCACCGGTATGGCTCCCAGCTCCTCATCCAGGATGAGATAATAGGTATCGGACTTCGTCCTGATTCCACTGCGCGTCTTGTAGGTTTCCATAAATGAGTCCAGCACATATTGAACATGAAGCGTCACATATTCATTTTTAACCTGTTCGGTGTTATAAACTTCATTCAGCGGCAGCGGCCCGCGGATATATTTGATCAGATAGCTTCCAACTATCATCACGATCCCCAGACCAAGGGCCGTTATAATCAGTCCGATTGGAGCGGTAGACTTAACAACGCCTTTCTTCAGTTCCTTTTCCAACAGGCTGTTCCTGCCATGGTTCTGTTCCATACTTCATTTCCTCCTGCGCTTGTACTTTTAAATTGCATATGTTAATACTATACTCTGCCGTACAATTATTCTATTCAAGTATAACAGATATTCCGAATTCTGGTGTTTTTCCTGTCTGAAATGATTGATTTTATGTTTAAAAGTAGTTTTACGCTTCGTCCCTGGCGCGAAGTGCGCATCCTGCCCGGAGGTCTTTTTATGTAACAGGAGCAATTTCCTATTACATGAAAAAAGCGGCAAAAGAACTCACCCGCTCTCCTGCCGCCTTGACAATTCACTTGAAATATCCAACTAACATTCTACGATAAACGCTTCTCCCGCCTCCTCACCGAAGCTGGTCAGTCTCTCCTTAAGCGCGTTCTTTATCTCTTCATACGCCCCGTCATCGACGAGATTCACCTTTTCCAACGGGTCATTGACCAGATCAAACAGATACTTTTCCTTATAAACCGGACTTCCGCTCTCCTTCCATGGATCGCGGTCCGGAGCGTGAACCACGTATTTATACCGGTTTGTGCGCAGTGCGCGGCCCACAAAGCTCTCACTGATCTGGATATAGACTGCCTCCTCCCAGTCAGGATTACACGCCTCCTGAAGCGGCCGCCCCTGGAGTTCCAGAAGCTCTGTATCGAATCCGGCGGCAGACAGAATCGTCTTCGGCAGGTCTAAAAGGCTTACCACCTTCTCCTCCCGCTTTCCCTTTTCAAATTCAGCCCCTTTGATCAGCAGCGGAACGTGTATGGTTCCCTCGAAGCTGTTGCGTTTATAGTCATCATATCCGCCTTCCGCCACCTCATCTGCGTGGGTGCGGAAATGGCAGCCGTGGTCACTGCCGTATATCACCATGGTATCGTCGTAGATCCCCCTCTCCTTCAGCGCATCCACGACGCGGCCAAAATTCCGGTCGAGGGCGTGGCAGCAGCCAAGATAATCGGGGTAGAACCGTTCCCAGTCTCCCTTCCCAGGCTCCAGATCCGGGGGCGGGACAAATCCGGCGAACTGCTCCCGGCTTCCGTCCGGCCCCTCGTAATCGGCCCGGTCATTCTGGTGATGCGGTTCAATATGGGAAACCATCAGGAAAAATGGTTTCTCATCTTCATACTCCTCAATATAGCGCACCGCGTAATCCGTCAGACAGTCGGTCCGGTATCCGGTAAACTCCAGCTTATTTCCGTCCTTGTCAAAGATATATCCGCCGTATCCATGGGAGGTGAATTCCAGCACATCGGCCGCCATCCAGTAGTCGTCGTAACCGCCGCGCCTCTCGGCCGGCACCGGAACCGTCTCATAATGGTTCTCATCTTCATCGGATGCCAGATGCCATTTCCCCACGTAAGCCACCCGGTATCCGGCTTCCCGCAGATATTTAGCCAGCGTCTTCTGGCCGGGCGGCAGGGAAACCGCATTGCGGTAGCAGCCGGTCTGTGTCGGATACAGTCCCGTCTGGAGCATGGCTCTGGCCGGTCCGCAGACTGGCTGGGGCGTAAAAGCATTGGCAAAATTCACCGCGTCCCCGCAGGCAAACTGATCCAGCCTGGGCGATACGGGAAGCGGCTGGCCGTTGCAGCCCAGCGTATCCGCCCGCTGCTGGTCGGAAAAGAAAAATACAATGTTCTGTCTCTGTTTCATAAACTGCCTCCTATTCTTTCACCGCACCGGCCGTCAGACCGGCAATCATATATTTCTGAAGGAAAATAAAGATCACGAGAATCGGAACGGCGGCTCCCACGGCGGCGGCCATAACGCGGCCCCAGTCGTAGTTGTATTCCCCCAGGTACGTCATGGCAATACCGGAGGCCAGCGTCCTCATCTCCGTCTTATTCACCAGCGTTAAGCCCCACAGGAAATCTTCCCAGGAAATCAGGAAGGAATACAGGCCCACAGCCAGGATTCCCGGCTTAACCAGCGGGAGTATCACCTGCACCAGGGTTCTTCCCCTGGAACAGCCGTCGATGTAAGCCGCCTCCTCCAGGGACTTGGAAATCGTATCAAAAAAGCCTTTCAGAATCCATACCGACATGGGCAGCGCATTGGTAGAGCAGGCCAGAACCAGCGCCGTATACGTATTTAACAGGCCCAGACGGAAATACATGTTGTAAAGCGCGATTAGAAGCGTCATGGCCGGAAACATCTGCGTTGAGAGAAACAGCATCATCACGAACTTGTCGCCTTTAAACCGGTACCGGGAAAATGCATAGGCCGCCAGCACTGCCAGCGTCAGCGTCACCAGTGTGGTAATTCCCGAGACGATAATATTATTTTTAGAGAAAATCAGGAATTTTCCGTCGGTTAAAATCCCCTTGTAATTGGCCAGCGTGG
>NZ_JBKVCZ010000048.1:0-44563 GCF_046966825.1 Hungatella sp.
GGGGTAGACGGCCAGGGAGGCATAGCCGGGGAGGCTGGAACGTATGAGGCCGATCTCCGTTACGTGGTTGAGGACATTGGGAATCGCAAAATCACTGGGAATTTCGTAAAAATCAAAATTGACATTAGGGTATGCCGCCCGGAAATCATCGAAGAGATGGTGCAGAAAATAGGCGGAGTTTCCCGCAGGGATTGACAGCTTTAGCAGTTCGGAAAAAGCTGTCCTTTTATTGTGAATCTCGTTGTGAAGTTTCTCCTCAGCCTGGCAGATCTCTCTGGCATGCAGATAAAAGACGCGCCCTGCATCGGTCAGTTCCAGTTTGTGCCGGTTTCGGATTAGCAGCTTCGCCCCATAATAGGTTTCTATATTTTTTAGCTGATTGCTCAAAGATGGCTGGGCGATCAGCAATTGATTCGCCGCGGCCAAAATACTTCCGCATTCCACAATCGTAACAAAATTTCGGTAAGACTCTAAAGTCATAGAGCAAACCTCCTTACTAATATAATAAAAATATTATATAAAATATGTAAAAATGATAGTTTTATTATATTAAAAAATATGCTACAATGCAAATTGTTTTTAAAAATACATGCTTATAAAAGATATAATATTTATAAGTGATACTAATTAATAAAAATAAGGGGGACTAAAGATTACGATGAATGCTTTACTGACAGATTTACTTGCCGTATTTGGTGTTGTTTTGAACGCGCTTCCTCAGGGACTTTTGGCGCTGTCATTTGGATTTGCAGCTGTCCCGACGGCGATGGCGTTTTTTATTGGAGCAGCAGGGAATGTAATAACGGGAAATGTGGCGCCTATTTCATTTCAGGCGGAGACCATAACCTATGCGGGAACCAGCGGCAGGAACCGCTCGGAGCGGTGTACCATGATCTTTATAGGTGCGGTTATTCTTGCGGTGGTCGGCGCTTGTGGACTGCTCACAAAAATTGTGGATTTTATTGGGACAGATATTGCGAACGGAATGATGGCCGGCGTGGGACTGATCTTGACAAAAGCGGCTGTCAACATGGTGAAGGAAGATCACATTGCCGGCGGAGTGTCGCTGGCTGCGGCTGTTATTACCTATCTTTTGACCAGATCCAGTGCCAATACGCTGGTTTATACAATTGTTATTTCGGTTATCGCTTCCAGCATTGCTTCCGCGGTTCTGAATAAAGAAAAGAAGAATATTGTTATTGCCGATGATAAATTTAAGCGGCAGAAATTTACGATAAACGGAACGGTTATTTTTGGAGCACTCGGTATGGTATGCTTAAATATCGGGTCCAACATTTCCTTCGGGGAGATTACTGCCAGCATGGCGGGGGCAGATACTTTTAATGTGGATCATTTAACCCTGATCTCGTCCCTTGCGGACATCGGCTCCTCCTTCTTCGGCGGCGCGCCGGTTGAGTCAATTATTTCCGCTACCGCAAATGCGCCCCACCCGGTATGGGCCGGAGTTGCGATGATGGTAGTGGTAGGCGTGATTCTTTTAAGCGGCCTGCTTCCGAAAATCGGCAATTACGTTCCGTCCTCGTCCATTGCAGGCTTTCTGTTTGTGTTGGGCCTGTTCAAGACATTTGTGCTGGATGCGCCTGCGGCGCTTGCGGTTAATCCGGCAGTGGGCGGAAGTGCACTCGTTGTCACGGCAATCTCCAATCCGTTTCTCGGAATGCTTGCCGGAATTGCAGCCAGAATTCTTGGCATGTAAAGGAGGAAATCATTGATGAAAAACTATGAACTAAATCTATTTGGTGTAAAACGGGAACTGCCTTTTATTGATCTGGAGGATAATCTGGCATTTGCAAGTTTTGTCATTATGGGGGATACGGAGCTTATTATGGCCTGCGCGCCTAAGCTTGCCGAGAAGATCGGGGACGTGGATGTCATTATAACCGCGGAAGCCAAAGGAATTGCGCTGACCTATGAAATCAGCAGAATTCTTGGAAAAAAAGAATTTATCGTTGCAAGGAAAAGCATCAAATCCTATATGAGCGGAGTTGTGTCGGTGTCGGTACACTCTATTACGACTTCAGGAGAGCAGCACTTGTACCTGGACGGCCATGATGCAGAGAGTCTCAAGGGGAAAAAGGTGTGTATTGTGGATGACGTCATTTCCACCGGAGAATCGCTTTACGCGCTGGAGGCACTGGTGGAGAGTGCCGGGGGAATCGTCACCAAAAAGGCAGCGGTGCTCGCAGAGGGAAATGCGGCGGAGCGGGATGATATTATCTTTTTGCAGAAACTGCCGCTGTTTCAGAAAACGGATGATGACGGATATGAAATCAAGGAGTCATAAGGGCAGAAGAAGCTTCAAATAGGGTATAGTAAGACGGTATATAAAAGCAATATATAAAGAATTAAAAAGCAGATATCATATCATTCCAAAGGGAATGGATCATATCTGCTTTTTATAATAAAACAACTCACAAAAGCATGTTTTGAAGGAATTGAAGGAATCTCTTTACAACAGCAATCCAGGCAGTATAGAAGAAACAAAAATTATACATTGATAATAAGCAAAAACGCCTTATAATAGAGCTTAAGACGATTCAAAACCAATAACAGGAGGTATTCTTGTGACAGACAGATTGGAAACAGACCGATTGATTCTCAGACCATGGGATGAGGCGGACGCGGAGTACTTATACAACTATGCAAAGGATAACAGAGTAGGCCCCATCGCAGGCTGGCCGGTACATACAAGTGTGGAGAACAGCCGGGAGATCATTAAGAATGTCCTGTCGAAGGAGGGAACGTATGCGGTTGTCTTAAAGGAGACCATGCTTCCGGTGGGAAGTATTGGATTGATGGCTGGCAAAGACAGCAATCTCAATATTCCCGATACAGAAGCGGAAATCGGATACTGGATCGGAGTTCCTTATTGGGGCCAGGGGCTGATTCCGGAAGCGGCACGCGAACTGATTCGGTACAGTTTCGAGGAACTGCATATGGAAAAGCTGTGGTGCGGATATTTTGACGGAAATGAGAAATCCCGCCGTTCTCAGGAAAAGTGCGGCTTCCTTTATCACCATACCAATGAAAATATTCACTGGGAACTGATGAATGATACCCGCACAGAACATATCAACTGTATGACAAAGGAACAGTGGGAAAAGACAAATGCACAGAGAGTTCAGGTAAAGTCATGATATTTCAGCTGATGGGATTAACGGCGCTGCTCCTCTTTTATGGGGTTTATTTTGGAAAAATGGCAGCGCAGAGAAAGCAGGGTATCCAGACCGATCACATTGCCAAAGGCGGAAAAAAGGGACGTCTGTTCCGGGTGGAAATGACCATGAAGGCGGCGACTTATGCAGTCCCTGTTGTGGAAATCATAAGCCTGCTCTCCGGAACCAGCCGGATGCCGGATTTGATCAGATATTTTGGGGCGTTGGCAGCATTTGCCGGAGCGGCGTGTTTTGCTGCCTCTGTTTATACGATGCGGGACAGCTGGCGGGCCGGGATACCGGAAGGTGATAAAACGGAGATTGTGACGACTGGAATCTACAGTATGAGCCGCAATCCTGCATTTCTGGGATTCGATCTGGTGTATATCGGCTTGCTGCTCATGTTTTTTAATCCGGTGTTACTGGTGTTTTCGATTTTCGCAATGGTGATGCTGCACATGCAGATTTTGCAGGAAGAAAAATATATGGCAGATACATTTGGCGGCGAGTACGAGAAATACAGAGAACACGTTTACCGGTATATAGGGGCGAAATAAAGGAATGGAGGGAATACAAATGAAACGTGAAATGGGTATAGCGAGATGCGGGCTTGCCTGCTGTCTGTGTTCGGGGAATGAAACATGCGCAGGCTGTAATTCCGGTGAATGTCCGGATCGGGACTGGTGCGAGAATCGGAACTGTTCCATGGAAAAAGGAATTGAAGGCTGTTACGTCTGTGACGAATCCTGTTCCAAAGGGCTGCTGGGCAAAATAAAACCGCTTGGATTCCGCACATTTATACAGCGATACGGCGTGGAAACGCTGCTGGACTGCCTGGAACGCAATGAAAAGAATGGAGTCCTTTACCATAGGGAGGGTATTAACGGGGATTACGATGATTTTGAAGATGTGGAAGCACTGATTTCTTTTATCCAGTCTGGAAATAAAGCGTAACGATGGTATACAGGGAGAATCAGAGAGGAACGGCGGTACGAGTCTGAACAGTGCCCGGACTGACAGCGTATAATTTATGGCTGTCAGGGAGAAAATAACAGGGTAACAATCAATCTCAGATCATTCATAGGGGGTGTATTTGCAGCTGCAAATATATCCTCTTTTTACAGAAAGGAGGTGGTCCTGTGGACAATCATAAAAATATACCCAATAGGTTAATCAATGAAAAATCGCCTTATCTGCTGCAGCACGCTTACAATCCTGTGCAGTGGTATCCCTGGGGCGAGGAAGCGTTTGAGAAAGCAGTGCTTGAGGATAAGCCTGTTTTCCTATCTATTGGGTACAGCTGACTTGTCTGCATGGAAGTACATGTCACTGGTGCCATGTGATGGAACAGGAATCATTTGAAAACAATACAATCGCGGAGCTTTTAAACAGGGAGTATATCTGTGTAAAGGTGGATCGGGAGGAACGGCCGGATGTGGATGCTGTATACATGTCAGTCTGCCAGGCCATGAATGGACAGGGCGGATGGCCGCTTACGATTATTATGACGCCTGCGTGCAGACCGTTTTTTTCGGGCACGTATTTACCGCCTAAAGCACGGTACGGCCGGGTTGGTCTGGAAGAACTGCTGACTGCGGTGGCAGGGCAGTGGAAAACGAACAGAGGAAAACTCTTAGACAGTGCAGGACGGATCGAAGCATACCTGAAAGAACAGGAACGGGCGACAGTGTCGGCGGAGCCAGGAATGGATCTGGTGCATCAGGCATTTCGGCAGTTTGCAGGCAATTTCGATAAGAAGAATGGCGGCTTTGGCGGCGCACCTAAATTTCCGACACCCCATAATCTGATGTTTCTGATGGAATATGGAACGAGAGAGAAGAAGCGGGAAGCTTTGACTATGGCGGAAACAACGCTGGTGCAGATGTACCGGGGGGGAATTTTCGACCATATTGGAGGCGGATTCTCCAGATATTCCACGGACGAAAGGTGGCTGGTGCCGCACTTTGAAAAAATGCTTTATGATAATGCGCTGTTGGCGCTGGCTTATGTGGAAGCCTTCGGTCTGACCGGCCGTGAGTTATATGGAGGCGTGGCGCGGAAGATTCTTGCATATGTGGGTGCGGAACTGACGGATGCACAGGGCGGATTCTATTGCGGACAGGATGCGGACAGCGACGGCGTAGAAGGAAAGTATTATGTTTTCACTCCAAAGGAAATATGCAGGGTCTTGGGCGAAAACGCAGGGATGGCATTTTGTGACCGTTATGGAATTACGGAGCATGGAAATTTCGAAGGGAAAAGCATACCGAATCTGTTGGGAAATGAAGCGTATGAGGAAGATGTAAACGCAGGATACACAAAAGCGGAACAGGCAGAAAACGAACTGACAATAGCTGACCTTCAAAAGCTATATGAATACCGCCTCCAACGGACCCGGCTTCACAAGGACGATAAGATTCTGGTTTCCTGGAATGGCTGGATGATCTGCGCGTGTGCGAAGGCCGGAGCTGTGCTGGGTGAGACGGAGTATGTGGATCTGGCTGTGCGGGCGGAAGCATTTATCCGTAAAAACCTTGCGAGGAACGGTCGGCTGATGGTGCGCTATCGTGATGGCGATGCAGCGGGAGAGGGAAAGCTGGACGATTATGCCTGCTATATTCTTGCATTGCTGGAGCTTTACAGGGTGACCTTCCAGGAAGATTATCTTGCGCGTGCGTCTGCCTGGGCGGAAACGATGATTGAGCAGTTTTTTGACCGGGAGCGGGGCGGATTCTATCTTACGGCAAAAGACGGGGAAAGGCTTATTGTGAGGACAAAGGAAACTTATGACGGTGCGATGCCTTCCGGAAATTCGGCCGCTGCCCGGGGACTTCAGCAGCTGGCACAGATTACCGGGGTGTCAAAATGGCAGGAAATACTGGATCAACAGTTGCATTATCTGGCCGGCGCCATGGAGGGATATCCATCCGGGCACAGCTATGCGCTGCTGACAATGATGAATGTTCTGTATCCGTCAAAGGAACTGGTTTGTACGATTTCACCTGCTGTCTGCGATACAGAGCAGAAGACACTGCTTAACCGCCTGGCTTATCTGTCAGAAACGGTGCCGGGACTGGCCGTCGTGGTGAAGACTGCGGACAATGAAATGGAACTGGCAAAGCTGGCGCCATATACCAGAGATTATCTGGTGCCGGAAGACGGTATGCTGTTCTATCTCTGCAACGGCAGCAGATGTCTGCCTCCAGTAGAGAAACTGGAGCAGTTGACGGAGAAATGGTTATGAGCTTAAAAGACAGAAATGAAAAAGAAATATACAGGGAAGAGCAATGGAGGGAAGAGCAATACAGAAAAATAGAATCACATCTCCTTCTGGACGACCGTCCATCCGAGTACCTGGAGAAAATAGGAGAAACGGAAGAATTTAATCATTTCCCCTTTGATCTTCTGAAACGAATGAAACAGACAAAGCAGTCACCGAAATACCATCCGGAAGGCAGTGTATGGATTCATACAATGATGGTGGTAGACGAGGCGGCCAAGCGCCGGGAACAAAGCCAAAATCCGCAGGTATTTATGTGGGCTGCCCTTCTTCATGATATTGGAAAGCCGTCCGTTACCAGATTCCGGAATGGAAAGATCACCTCCTACAATCATGACAGGGAGGGGGCGGAGCTGGCGCGGGAGTTTCTTCTGGTCTTTACAGAAGATGAGGCATTTATTGATGCCGTCTGCGGGCTGGTGCGATACCATATGCAAATACTGTTTGTGACTAAAGGGACAGCACGCGCACAGCTGAAGGAGATGAAGCGTTCCGTGGACATCCGGGAGGCGGCGCTGCTGGGACTTTGCGACAGGCTTGGACGCGCCGGCGTGGATGTGGAGAAGGAGAAAGAGAGTGTCATGGCTTTTCTTCAGCTATGCGGCGTTCCAGGAAAGGATTTTGATTTCATCTAATAACCGGGCTGAAGATAATACCTCTTATAAAAACAGCAAATCAAGCGGCATAGGCTATACTGGCTATGCCGCTTTGTTTGCTGCGGTATATCGGACTTGAGATTTAAACCGTGATCTGATATAGTGTAACTATTTAGAAAAATAAATTTCAGAAAACTGTGATGAAACAAAAGATAAGCAGGATGCCGCCTGAGCCGGATATGCAGGCTCTTTCTGGCGGTTCTGTGGAAAAAGAAAGAAGGGGATATTGAAAATGGACGCTGTAAATATCAATATTGAGGAGCTGGAGCACCTTCTTCGGCAGGCAGGAAACCTGTTTCAGGATAGAACGGCCGCCGGGCAGGTTCAGACAAAGGGAATTGCGGATTACGTAACAGCAGTGGATTACGCGGTACAGCAGTATATTCAGGAGTGTTTAGAGGCCTCTTATCCTCATATTCAGTTCCTGAGTGAGGAAAAGGCAAACCAGGAAATCGATCAATCCGGTCTCGTGTGGGTGCTCGATCCGGTGGATGGAACCACCAATCTGATTCACGATTACCATACCAGCTGCATTTCCCTGGCTCTGATGGGCGGGGGAGAGGTGGTGCTTGGTATGATCTACAATCCCTACAGCAAGGAACTATTTCAGGCGAAAAAGGGCGGAGGCAGCTATTTGAATGGGGAACGGATTACGGTAAGCGGTGCCACACAGATGGAGGAAAGTCTGATTGCCATAGGCACCTCGCCTTATCACAAAGAAATGGCAGATGAAAACTTTGAGCTGTTTAAACGCCTGTTCCTGGACTGCCAGGATATCAGAAGGAGCGGTTCCGCGGCCCTCGATCTTGCACATGTAGCCTGCGGGAGGCTGGAAGGCTATTTTGAAATCGGCCTGAAGATCTGGGATTTTGCGGCAGGTATGCTTTTGGTGCGGGAGGCCGGCGGAAGCGTTCTGGATTACAGCGGAGCACAGGCAGATACCAGCATGGTTAATAACATTGTGGCGGGTAATTCTGAGATATCCCGCCTCTTAGCGTCTAAATACGTATAAAGCTGAAAACGTGCCGCAGATGCAGCTATCGAAAATGAACGAAGCATTTTGCGTACAGCAGTATATCCGGTTTAAAAGATCATGCGCACTTGATAAAATTGGGTTTGGAGGGATAACCATGATAAAAAGAGCAGAAGAAAAAGATATAGCTGCAATAGCAAATTTAGCTGCCATGATGTGGAGCAATCATTCCGCCGAAGAGTTAAATAATGAATTTTCAGAGCTTTACAGGAAAGAAGAGGCCCAGTTCTTTTTAAAATATGAAAATGATATTCCCGTTGGCTTTGCCCAATGCCAATTAAGACATGATTATGTGGAAGGAACAGAAACGAGTCCGGTTGGATATTTGGAAGGTATTTTTGTAAAAGAAGGCTTTCGCCATAAAGGGTATGCTGGAGCGCTGTTAGCTGAGTGTGAAAATTGGGCGAAATCAAAGGGATGCAAAGAATTTGCCAGCGACTGCGAATTAGACAATGATGAAAGCTTACAATTTCATAGAGCAATGAACTTTACAGAGGCAAACAGAATTATTTGCTTTACTAAGAAAATATAAACGACAGATTGGATAAGAGTTAAAAAGCCCTGCAAATCAGCGAATAAGCGTCTGATTTGCAGATCTTTTTAACTCTTATTTTTTCGATTTTATATTTATATAAATACTTACTTAAAAATTATGCAAAAGAGAACCACAAAAAAATAGCTAAAAATCGAGACTGGAATTTATCTATAATATACAAAAACTTTCACTTTGAATTCCCACCCACCCACTCCGGCTGTTATTATGAGCAAAAACAAATCCAAATTACGTTAAAAAACATACCGTTTGCGTATCCGACGGTTCATTATCCCTGAGAAGTGTTATGATGGGATCATTCAAAAAGCTGTGAGGGGTAAGAACAATGGAACGGATTGATTTTAATGAAAACTGGACGTACAGGCATCTCAGCGGCGAAGCTGACGATAAAAAGGGTATTCCGGCCAGCCCGGCCCTTCCAGCCGCCCCGTAACACTTCCTCATGACGCCATGCTTGCCGAAAACCGATCGGAAAAAAGCGCAAGCGGTATCAACGGATGCTGGTTTGAGGGACACGATTATCTATATGAAAAGGAGTTCCATGTGCCGGCCGATTACAAGGACAAAGATGCAGTCTTTGAATTTGAGGGGGTCTACCACAATGCGGAGGTATTGATTAACGGTCAGCAGGCGGCGTTCCGCCCATATGGCTATACGAATTTTTACGTAGACGCCAATCCATATTTAAAATACGGGGAGACAAACCGGATCGAGGTCATTGCCCGCAACGCGGACCAGCCCAACAGCAGATGGTACTCCGGAGCCGGAATCTATCGGCCGGTGTCCCTGTATCTCGCTGAAAAACGGCATATTTTGATGAACGGCTTGAAGGTACGGACGAAGAGTATCCGGCCGGCGGTTGTCGAGGTGCTGGTGGATACCACAGATGCGGGCCGCCTGACGATTGAAATCCTGCGGGAAGGCCGTGTCGTGACGGGAGGAACTGCCGATACGGAGGGGAAGATCGGTGTGAGTGTGGAAATTCCTGATGCCCTTCTGTGGGACTGCGGCCATCCCAATCTGTATACGTGCCGGGTAATCTATGAGGCGGATACCGCCGAGGTGACATTTGGAATCCGGACGCTGGAGTGGAACGCCGAAAAGGGGCTGACGGTAAATGGAAAAAGAGTCATACTCCGCGGGGCCTGTATCCATCATGACAACGGTATTCTGGGGGCCTGTGCATTTCCGGAGGCGGAGGAACGAAAAGTACGGATTATGAAGGAAAATGGCTACAACGCCCTTCGCTCCGCTCACAATCCCTGCTCCAAGGCGCTGCTGAACGCCTGTGACCGGCTGGGAATGTTGGTTCTCGATGAGTACGTTGACGTCTGGTATATCCACAAAACGGAGTATGATTATGTAAACTATCTCGCGAAATGGTGGAAGCAGGATTTAAAGGATATGGTTGAGAAAGACTACAATCATCCGTCGGTGATCATGTACTCCACTGGAAATGAAGTGTCCGAGACGGCCCAGAAAAAGGGAATAAAACTGACCTCCATGATGACCGAATATCTGCACAGTCTGGACGATACGCGCCCGGTTACCTGCGGCATCAACATATTTTTCAACTTCTTAAGCTCGGTCGGATTCGGCGTTTACAGTGACAAGAAAGCCAAAAAAGAAGCAGAGAACTCAGGAAAAAAGAAGAAAGCAGTGGGAAGTGAATTCTTCAACAATCTGGCTGGCATTCTGGGCGGAACGACAATGAAGCTGGGGGCTGTCTTTTATGAATGCGACAGGAAGACGAGAGATGCATTTGCGGCGATGGATATCGCGGGCTATAACTATGGGATATTCCGTTACCGCCATGATTTAAGAAAATATCCGGAGCGCCTGATTCTGGGAAGCGAGACCTTCTGCTCGGACGCCTATGATTTCTGGGAGACAGCAAAGAAGAATCCACGGATCATCGGTGATTTCGTATGGGCCGGAATGGATTACATGGGGGAGGTCGGAATCGGCGCCTGGGAATACGAAGACTATGCGCCGAAGGATAACGGTTGTGTCGGCTGGATGACGGCGGGCAGCGGCCGTGTGGATCTGATCGGAAATCCCCTTGCCGAGGCTGCTTACACAAAAGTAGCATTTGAGCTGGAACAGAAACCTGTGATCGGAGTGCGTCCGGTCAATCATACGAAGGACAGGCATACGCCCTCAGCCTGGAAGATGAGCAACGCCAGACAGTCCTGGTCCTGGAACGGATGCGACGGCAATGCGGCTATCGTGGAAGTATACGCCCGGGCCGCCCGTGTAGATCTGTTTATCAATGGGAAAAAAGTGGGAAGCCGCCGGGTAAAGGCGGGCCGGCTGGTACAGTTTGAGACGAAATATTACAGCGGGAAAATCACCGCGGTGGCCTACGATGAAAAGGGTGATGAGCTTTCGAGAAATTCCCTGGAGACCGCTGAAAATGAAACGTATTTAAACGCCATACCGGAGCAGAAAGCGTGCGCTCCCAAAGAAATCTGCTTTGTAAAGCTCAGCTACTCAGACAGAAACGGCACGGTAAAGCCACTGGAACGCGGCAGAATCAGGGTAACGGTATCAAAAGGAACGCTTCTTGGGCTTGGCAGCGCCTGCCCGTTTAACCGGGACGGCTACTTAAACCGTGAGACGGATACGTATTACGGGGAAGCGCTGGCGGCGATCCGCGCTGATGGCGAAGGCCGCGTGGAGGCTGTGGTGAGCGACGGCGTGAGAGAATGCAGGGTTCTGGTTCCGGAGCCTCCTGTCCTAAATGCGTCAGGCGGCACTGCCGCATCACGGGTACACACGTGACACAGATACACGTGACACAGATACACGTGACACAGATACATACCTGACACAGATTTCAGGCACTATTTAATACGTACTTACGTCAAGCAGTACCAGGAGGAACAAAATGCTGAGAATAGGCAGACTGACAGTAGAAAATCTGACAAAAGAATGCGTGACGGACAATCCCCGGCCGCGATTTTCCTACTACCTGGAGAGTGACCGGGAGAATGTATCACTGAAGAGCGCGGTCATTCGGATGAACGGATGGAGCACCGTGACGGAAGACCAGGTAGCGGTGCCCTATGGCGGGCCGGAGCTTGAGCCATTTACCCGGTATGCGGTGACGGTCCATGTGACTGATGACGCGGGGGAGACGGCAGAGGCCCGCATGGATTTTGAAACAGGCCGCCTGCATACACCATGGACGGCGAAATGGATAACCGACGGCTCCTATCATTTTAAGGAAGCAAAAATCTCACCGAAGACCATGACCTTCCGAAAGAAGATTGATGGGATTCGGGAGGTGAAAAGCGCAAAGCTGTATGTGACCGCGCTGGGAATCTATGAACTGCAGTTAAACGGCGGGAAGGTCGGAAACGACTATTTTGCACCGGGCTTTACTTCCTACAGGCATCAGCTTCAGTATCAGACGTATAATATCACCGACTCATTAAGAGACACCAACGAGCTGATTGCGGTTGTCGGCGGCGGCTGGGCGGTGGGCGCCTTTACTTATAAGAGAAGAAACCGGGTTTATGCGAAACGACAGGCGCTGCTGTGTGAACTGCGTATCGTGCACACGGACGGAAGCACGGAAGTAATCGGTACGGATGAGACGTGGAGCGTCACGGAAGACGGCAGATACCGGGAGACGGAATTCTATAACGGCGAGGTGTATGACGCGGCTGTGGATTACGATCAGATTTCATGGAGAAATGCCGCTCTGGAAGAAGTCCGCATTCATCCCGAGATAACGGCGCAGTACGGCGTGCCGGTCCGGGCGCATGAGCTCTTCCGGCCGGTCTCGGTTACCAGAGCGAAGAGCGGCATGCTGATCTATGACTTCGGACAGAATTTTGCCGGAGTGATCTGCGCGAGGCTGAGAGGCAGAAAGGGCCAGCGTATCGTCTGGAAACATGCCGAGATCCTGATGGGCGGCGAGCTCTATACGGAACCGCTGCGGACGGCCAGACAGGAAGCGGTCTACTGCTGTGTGGACGGAGAGCAGACGTATTCGCCGCGGATGACGTATATGGGATTCCGGTATGTGGGTGTTGAGGGAATCGAAGAAAAGGACCTGGAGCTGACGGCGGCAGCGCTGTACTCCGATATTGAGGAGACAGGGGACTTTTGCTGTTCCCATGATCTGGTCAATCAACTGCAGAGCAGCATAAAGTGGGGGGCAAAGTCCAATTTCGTGGATATTCCCACGGACTGTCCTCAGAGAGACGAGCGCATGGGATGGACGGGGGATATTGCCCTGTTCTCGCCGACAGCCGCCTATAACTTCAATATGAGCCGTTTCCTGGAAAAGTGGCTGCGGGATGTGAAATCCGAGCAGAGCAGGGGCGGAGGCATTCCCATGACGGTACCTTTAGTGAGGGTACCGATGCAGTGGGAGATCATGATTCCCATGGCGGTGGACCACTGGGGAGACGCCTGTATCCTGGTTCCCTGGGCAGAGTACCGGGCGAGAGGAGACAGGGATCTCCTGCGCCGCATGTATCCCGTCATGAAGCGGTATATCGGCGCGTGCAAATTCTGGGCCGGCCTGTTTTCCTTTGGCAAACACCGGAGAATCTGGAAGCTGCTTCACCACTATGGAGACTGGTGCGCACCGGGAATCGGCATGTGGGCATGGATGGGGAGAGGCAAATGGACGGCGACGGCATGCCTTGCCAACTCTTCCCGCATTGTCTCGGAAATTGCCGGATTGCTGGGAGAAGAGGAGGACGCCGCATACTATGCAAAGCTGAGTGCGGAGACCTCTGCCGCGTACCGGGAGATTCTGATGGAGAAGGATGGCACGGTCAGACCCGAATTTCAGACCGCCTACGTGCTTCCACTCTACTACCAGATGCTATCCGCTCAGGATAAAAAGAAGGCGGCGGCTCATCTGGTCCGCCTGATCCGGGATAATGACTACCATATCGGCACCGGATTTCCAGGAACTCCTTTCGTCCTGTTTGCCCTGGCGGATAACGGTTACGGCGAGGACGCGTGCCGGATGCTTCTGACCGATACGTGCCCATCCTGGCTGTACGAGATGAAGGTGGGCGGTACGACCATCTGGGAACGGTGGGATGCCCTGCGGGAAGACGGAACCTGCAACACGGGGGCCGACGACGGCACCGGCGGCATGGTTTCCTTCAATCACTACGCCAGCGGTGCGGTCGGAGACTTCTTATACCGCCGGATCGCCGGCATAGAAGCGTTAGAAGGCGGTTATAAGTCCTTTCAGATAGAACCGCTTATGGGAGGCGGCATTACGTGGGCCAAAGGCCGTGTGATAACCGCTTACGGGCCGGTTTCCAGCGAATGGGAGCTGAAAAATGGGATCTTTACCATCACGGTGGAGGTGCCGGTGGGAACGGTCTGTTATCTGACCATGCCGAGCGGCACAAAGAGGACGCTGGGAAGCGGAAAATATACGATGAGTGAAGGGAAACAGAAATGAAGACAGGCAACTTTTTTGAAAATCCGCTGATGCGGACAAAAATCACGTCAGCCAATGTAAAGACGAGGGAGATGCTGCTGGGATATTTGATCGGGCCGTTCTGCGCGTTTATTTCTAACGCCGTGTTTGGCTCCTATCTAAACCGGTACTATTCCGATGTGATTGGCTGGACGGATACGGGGCGGTTCGGACGTTTCTCGGCATTTCTGCCGATGGTCTCCGTAATCTTCGTTATTATCGGTAATCTCGTGGTGGGGCGGCTGATCGATAATACGAGGACGCCGCAGGGGAAGGCGAGGCCCTATCTGTTCCTCTCGGCTCCACTGGTGGTCATTGCCATCGCCCTCTTATTCTTATCCCCTCAGGGGGCAAGCCCGGCCATACAGATGGTGTGGATCGCCTTATCCTATAATCTGTATTACGCCGTGGCGTATCCATTTTTCTATACGGCCCACAGCTCCATGGTGGCCCTGTCCACCAGAAATCTAAACCACCGCGGTATGCTGGCCACCTTTTCCAACGCCTCCGGTGTGGCGGCGGTGGGAATCGGCGCGAGCATACTGGTGCCGATGCTGCTTCAGAGCTTCCTGTTTGTGGAGAAGGACGGCGTGATCGACACCGCGGCAAGCTACAGTAACTGGCGCATGGTGATGGTAATCCTGTGTATCGTCACATTTCTGGGAATCATGCTGGAGTACTATTTTACGCGGGAGCGGATCACGGAGGAAAACCTGAAGCTGGATATCCGGGAGGAGAAGCTTCCCATGATGAAGCAGCTGAAGGCGTGTGTAAAGAACCGGTACTGGTGGATCATTATCCTGTATTTCCTGCTGTTTCAGTTTGGCGGACTCGTAAAAAATGGCTCCATGAGTTATTATTGCCGCTGGATGTTTGATGGAATTACGAGCGAAGCGGCGGCAGGCGCGGCCATGGGAACCCTGGGGCTGATCGGAGGCATTCCGACGGCGGTGGGCATGGTAATCGCCTGGCCGATTGCCAATAAACTGGGAAAACAGCGGGCGGTGACGATTGGACTTGCCGTCTCCGTAGTGGGCGGACTTGTGAGCTTTATAGACGTCCATAATTTCGTGCTTGTCTGCGTCGGTGTGATTTTAAAGGGGATCGGTTCCATACCGGCCATGTATGTGACACTGGCGCTGCTGTCCGATGTGCTGGACCACTTGGAGGCCAGAAATGGATTCCGGAGCGACGGGTTCACCATGTCGGTATACGGCGCCATCATGGTAGGCATGACCGGCCTTGGAAATGGCATTATCAATGCCCTTTTAACGGCCAGCGGATACGATGCTTCCGCAGTTGTGCAGAACACAGGCGTTCAGACGATGCTGGTAGTCTGCTATCTGGCCATCGAGCTGACCTGTTACGCGGCCATCGTTGTATTAATGGGCTTCTTAAAGGTCGAGAAGCATGTGAAAGCGGACCAGCAGATCATTCTGGAGCACCAGAAGAAGGCGGTTCTGGCCGCCGGCGGCCAATGGATCGAGCCGGAAGAACGTCTCCGCATGGAACAGGAAGAAGCGGAGCGCGCGGCAGAGGAGGCCCGCAAAGAGGAATTAAGGGCGTACTGCCGAAAGAAAGGCTTAAGCTACGAGCGGGAAGAAGAAAAATATCAGAAAAAGCTTGCTGATAAAAAGGCAGGGGCACTGAATAAGAGGAGGTAGAAGATGAAAGTAAAAAGTCATATCTGGCGGGGGGTAACGACGCTTACCGCATCGTTTCTGACAGTATCCTTATCCGCAACCATGGTGATCGGCGGATTTCGAACGGATATTGATAAATTCCTTGGAACACAGAGTTCGAAGATTCTCACCGAGGGGGCTTCTGCGGAGGAACTGTATACATACGCATCTGATTATAAGAGTACGACAGAGCTTTTGGACGCCATCGAGGATCTTGGAGAGCGTATGAATGAGGAAGGCTCCGTGCTTCTCAAGAATAACGGCGCGCTCCCTCTCTCGGAGGCGGAGACGAAGAAGGTATCCCTGCTGGGCTTCAGCAGCTATTATCCGGTACAGGGCGGAGATTTTGGAAGCACGCTGTCCGTAAATACGGGAACCGACGCGGATACGGTCGATATGGTGACCGCCTTCGCCTCAAAGGGCTTTGTAATCAATCCGGTTTTACAGTCCATGTATGAGGGGATGAAGGAAAGCTTCAAATCAGAAGCCATCCTTCCGTGGGGAAAGACCACGTATTACCGGACGACTGCGCCTTCCACGACGGGAACCTTTACCAGCCTGGAAGCCGACGAGGAGGCCATGGACAGCGCCGCTCCGGGATGGAAGGACAGCCTTTCCGATTATAACGTCATGGTGGTGACCCTGGCCCGCGCCGCCACGGAAAACGGCAACTATATGCCGGGAGAAGACGGTGTTAATCCGGAGCAGAGCTTAAATCAGACGGATCCGCTGGGCCTGTCGGATACGGAACGGGAGATCATTCAGGCCGCGGTGGATGCGAAAAAGTCAGCCGGCGGAAAGGTCATCGTGCTTTTGAACAATGCCAGCGCCATGGAAATCGACGAGATCAAGAACAACACGGGTGTGGATGCCATTTTACAGATCGGACTTCCGGGCGGATACGGATTCTACGGTGTGGCCGATATTTTAAGCGGAGCGGCCAATCCATCCGGCCATCTGACCGATACGTACGCGGTAAAGAACAGCAATTCCCCGGCCGCACAGAATTACGGAAATTTCGAATACACCAATGCGGATTCGGCTTATTCCATTAATTCCGCGCTGGTGGAAGCGGAAGGCATCTATACGGGATATAAATATTATGAAACGAGGTATGCGGACTGCGTTCTGGGACAGGGAAATGCCTCCGATGCGGTGGGAAGTGTAAACGGCGCATCCTGGCAGTATGATGCGGAAGTCTCCTATCCCTTTGGCTACGGCCTCTCCTATACGACCTTCCGCCAGACCCTGGACAGCCTGGAAGTGGATCTGGCGGCCAAAACAGTGACGGCGGCGGTTACCGTGACCAATACCGGCGGCGCTGCGGGAAAAGATGTGGTCCAGCTTTACGTTTCCCTGCCCTATACGGAGTACGATCAGAAGAATCAGGTAGAGAAATCTGCGGTTCAGCTTCTCGACTACGCGAAGACGGAGCTGTTAAATCCCGGAGAATCCGTGACGGTTACGATCACAGCGGACGCGCAGGATATGACCAGCTGGGACAGCGCCATTGACAATGAGGCGGGGACGAAGGGCTGCTTTATCTTAGACGACGGAACCTACTATTTTACGCTGGGCAACGGCTCCCATGAGGCGGTAAACAACGTGCTTGCGGCGCAGGGAAAGACCGTCTCGGACGGCATGACGGAAGACGGAAATCAAGACTGTGTGAAAACATGGACGCTGGATTCCTTTGATTCCACAACCTTTGCCTACAGTGCCAATGGAACCGCGGTCGAGAACCAGCTTGGCGACGCCGATTTAAATTACTATATGCCTGGTACGGTTACTTATTTAACGAGAAGCGACTGGTCCGGTACGTGGCCGAAAACCTATAAGGATTTAACTGCCACAGAGGAAATGCTGGAAGTCCTTAAAAATGACCTGGTGGAGATCCGGGAACAGGGGGATCCAGCCTCCGTTACCTTTGGCGCGGACAACGGCCTGACACTTGCGGCCTTAAAGGGAGTGGAAGATATCAATGATCCCAGATGGCAGCAGCTGATCGACCAGATTACGCTGGAAGAAGCCATGATCCGTACCGGATTCGGAGGCACCAGCACGAAGACGATCGAATCCATCGTGTCCCCGGAGGCGGTTCAGAACGACGGGCCAAACGGAATTAATTCCTACACACTCGGACAGTATGCAAATACGGATGCCGAATCGGGAGATCCTTACGCAGTCAGCAGCGACGACAAGAATTTGAGCTATAAATTCGGAACCATGTGCAACGAAACCGTGATTGCACAGACCTTCAGCAAAGAGCTGGCCGCGGAATACGGCAGAGTGATCGGAAATTATTCGATCTGGTCCAACCTGCCGATCTTCTGGGGTGCGGGGACCAACCTGCACCGTCTGCCTTACAATGCGAGAAACCATGAGTACTACTCGGAGGATGCGGTGCTGACTGCTTATCAGGCGGCGGCTTACATCGAGGCAGGAAAGGAATACGGATGTATCATCGCTCCGAAGCATTTTGCAGCCAATGACACGGAGATCAACCGGTCGGGTATCAGCGCCTTCATGACGGAACAGAAGCTGCGCGAAAATGAACTCCGCGGTACCCAGGCCAGCATCGAGGATGCGGGCGCGCTGGGAGTCATGACAACCTTTAACCGGATCGGATGCACGGCGGGCAATGCGCATTACGGACTGCTCATGAACATTCTTCATAAGGAATGGGGATTTCAGGGACTGATGTCGGAAGACTTTATCCAGGACGCCAACTACAGCGTGTTAAAGGAGGCGGTTCACTGCGGCGTTACGATGACCTGCAACACCGGCGATAATGACATTGCGGCAGTCACCGCGAAGTGGCCGTACTGGACCGTGGACGCGGTCAGCAAAGACGCTTCCATGATGCAGGATTTAAAGAATGTAATGCTCTGGCAGAACTATGCGCTGGCCAATTCCAACGCGATGGACGGCCTTGCAGAATCTTCCCGCATTGTAAGCGTGAGGACCTGGTATGACAACGCACTGACGGCGGCATGGATCGTGTTTGCGCTGCTGACACTGGGCGGAGCAGCTATGTACTTAAGGAGTGTAAAACGGAAAGAGAGCCAGGAGGGAGAAGCATGAATTTTCTGAAAAAGCAGTCCGCGGGATTTTACCTTGCGGCAATAACAACGGTATTTGCCATTGCAGGGCTGGTATTTTATTATATAAACTGCAATACGGATTATTTCGGAAATCTGGGAGTCAGTCTGTCTCAGGTGGTGTGTCTGGCGGCGGCCTGTGTGCTGGAACTGGTTTACATCATCGGATACGAAAGGGCCGGATCGAAAATCTATCTGGATCTCCTGCCTGTGATCGCCGGGGTTCTGCTCACGGCAGCACTGGTTCTCTTCATTTCGAGCCGCGTGGCAGGCATCGCCTCGATCATGACGTTTGAAAACAACGCACAGACTATGGCGGATATGAAGAGTGCAGTCATCGGCATGGTATTCTGCCTGCTGGCCATTGTATTTAACATTATTGCATCTTTTTTCCGCGTCGTAAAGGAGCGGTAAGGGACAGAAACGGAAGAGAAGGTTGCAGTTCACAGCCCCGAGAGAAGGAATCTTGGAGACAGCCGGACGGTTGTCTCTGGGGTTCTTTTGTGGTATATAATTTAATAGGAAAGTATTGGGTAGCAGAAAGAGGGGAAAAGTCCATGATTCATGTTGCGTTAGTAGAAGATGATCGGAATTATGCGGAAAGCCTGACAGAGCATCTGCGTCACTATGAAGCGGACAGTGGGGAGAAAATAAAGATTACGGTATTTGAGGATGGGGAAGACATTGCGACAGATTATAAAGCGGAGTACGATATCATTCTGATGGATATTGAGATGCGGTTTATGGACGGAATGACGGCGGCGGAAAAGATTCGTGAGCATGACAGCGAAGTCGTCATTATTTTTATCACCAATATGCCCCAGTATGCGATCAAGGGCTACCTGGTGGACGCGCTGGATTACGTCTTAAAACCGGTGTCCTATTTCGCATTTTCCCAGCGGATCGACAGGGCGCTGGTGCGCATGAAGAAGCGGGACAGGAAGTATCTGACAATTGCGGTAAAAGGGGGAATGCAGAAGATCGATATTTCCCAGATCTATTACGTGGAGGTGCAGGATCACGATCTGATATATTATACGGCAGCGGGGAAGTTTCGTTCGAAGGGCACGATGAATGAGGTCGAGGATGCGGTTCACAGCAATACATTTTTCCGGTGCAACCGCTGTTATCTCGTCAATCTGGAACATGTGGAGAATTTCCAGAACGGCATAGCGACCGTGGGCGGAGTCCCCGTGCTGGTCAGCCGTTCCAGAAAGAAAGCGTTTCTGGATGTGCTCAACGATTACATGAACGAGGTGGGAAAATAAGATGAATACGATGAACCTGGCGGATACGCCGGGATACTATTACGCAATTGCATACTGGCTGTCGGCCCTGCTGATTGTGATGCAGAACAAGAAGCGCATAAAGAGCCGGGGCTGGTGGGGCGTTCAGCTTTGCTTTCTGATCGCCATCACGGTACTCATGACGGTGACAGCTAATCCGGACAGAATTTTCTTCCTGCCGATCATGGCCTTATGCATTTTTATACTGTTCCTTCAAATCTATACGTGTGCGGATTTTACGCCGACAGTAGCCGGATATTACTGTGCGCGGGCATTTATCTGCGGGGAGTTTACGGCTTCCCTGGGCTGGCAGATTTACTTCTATTCGGTGGCGGGGCTGCATTTGAAGCGTTCCTATCTTACCAGCTTCCTTCTGATTGCCGTGGTCTATGCCGTGGTATTTGCCGTGTTCTGGTTCCTGGATACGAAGCAGTCCTCGGATGAGGTGGAGATACGAATTACACGCAGGGAGTGTTTTTCCGCAATTATTCTCAGTGCAGGAATCTATCTGATGAGCAATTTAAGCTATGTCTATGACAATACGCCGTTCAGCAGCCGTTTCCTGTCGGAGATCTATATTATCCGGACGTTTGTGGATTTAGGAGGGGTGGCCGTCCTCTACGCATACCATCTCCAGGTGAAGGAGCTTCAGATGAAATTTGAGGTTGACGCACTGCAGAAAATGCTGCAGATGCAGTATGCGAACTATCAGATCTCTCAGGAAAGCATCGATATGGTGAATCAGAAATACCACGATTTAAAGCACCAGATCGCGGTGCTGCGAAGCGAAGTGCGCTGCGAGGAGAAGACGGACTGCCTGGACAGAATGGAGCGGGAGATCAAGATCTATGAGACTCAGAATAAGACGGGAAATGAGGTGCTGGATGCGATTCTTACAAGTAAGAGCATCTACTGCCAGGGTCAGAATATCAGCCTTACCTGCGTGGCCGATGGCAGGGCGCTGCATTTCATGGATACCATCGATATCAGCAGCCTGTTCGGCAATGCGATGGATAATGCCATCGAGAGCGTCAGACAGATTCCTGAGGAAGAGAGCGAGAAGAGGCTGATTCATTTATCGGTGGTGAAACAGAAAGGGTTTGTCCGAATCCGCGTGGAAAATTACTGTGAAAAAGAGCCGGTGCTCAAGGACGGAATGCCGGTCACGACGAAGAAGGATACACGGTTTCACGGGTATGGCTTGAAGAGCATTCAGAGCACGGCCAGAAAATATGGGGGATCGGTGACGGCCTCGGTGAAGAACCATTGGTTTGAACTGAGGATATTGCTGCCTGAGAAGGCGGAATAGGAGCGGGGGAGACCGGTCGTGTTACCGCACCAGCAGGAGATTGACTCTGGGCCCGATGGTACAGTTTAGACGGCGGGCGATCATACCCACAAGGACAGCGGCCACAATGGTCCCTTCCCTCACTCCGGCCAGTTCCCTGTAAAGGACGATGCCAATGATGGCGGCGGCAACGGTGATTGAGGTATCGAAAGCCACCTTGGTTCTGCCGAAGTCAGTATGGAATGTCCTGGAAATGGCATTGACGAAGCATTCGCCAGGAAGCATGACCACGCCTGCGGCCATTTCCATAAAGACTCCGAACCCCAGAATGGCACAACCCAGCAGCAGGCATATAACCTTGGCCGGGTAAGCAGCAGGTGAAAGGAATCCCAACAGTTCCATGGTCATGTCAATGAACCAGGAAAACAGAAAGGACACGGGAATCTGCAGCAGATACTGGCGGGGAAAATCTTTGCGCAGCAGAATTATCTGAATCAGGATCAGCACAATACTCATATACAGGGTAAACATACCCAGGGTAGGGGAAAAGCCAAGACTTAACGTATAGGGGACACTGGATATTGGCGAAGTCCCTAAAGCGGCCTTGGTTATAAAACTGACGCCGAACGAGTTAATAAAAAGTCCGGCGAGAAAAAACAGATATCGTTTGCACCATTCTCTGCGGGTCATTGCAGTACCTCCAAATCAGTCATATTGCGGCATAGGGCCGTCAGTGTTTCTTTGAGCATTTCCGTCTGGGGAACGCTCAGCCCGCCGCAGATTTCTTCTTCACATTTTTGAAAAACTTCCATTACCTCCCGCTGCTTTTTCCAGCCAAGCGGTGTTAAATAGACGTGAAAGGAGCGGCGGTCACCGCCTTCAGTCCGGCGTTCAATCAGCTGCTTTTCTTCCATGCGGGTAAGAAGACCGGTCAGCGTGGCCGGATCGATCTGACAGCCCTGAGCGATCCGGCGCTGCACACTTCCATCATGAAGCCCGAGATAGTCCAGAATCTTCGGCTGCCCGGGACCCAAATCGCTGAGCCCGCTGAATACCTTTTTTTGAAATAGAGAGTGGGTTGCCATCAGTAAATAGTGAAGACTTTTATCCATAAGACCTCCATATGATTTATTCAGATAAAATAGTTTGTATGTGAAATGTTTGCATACAAACTATTGAGAGCCAGATATTAGTCTACCACAAATATCGGAATTGTCAAGAAAGGCTTGTGAGGAGTTAATTGGGCACATGAAAAAGCTACCGGTTATACGGCCGCCCCAGACTGTAGACAAAATTCATTTGATTGTATAGCAGTGTATTTTCCAAAATAAGTATGTGCCGCTGTATTTCTGGTCTGAACTATTGTATAATTAAGATAAATAGGAATTATCTGACGTCTCCATATATAGAATTAAAATCAATGCAGCTGACCACATGGAACGTAGAGGAAGCTCAGAAGGGAGTTATAATGGGAATAAATAATAAGAAAAATCATTTGTTTCGTAGTTTAATCTTTTTCATTATGATTCTTTTTGCTATGGGCTTAACTATGAATGTGCTCTTTTGTAGTAATTATAATCTTTATGAATTATTAGCTAAGCCAACTGTAATTGAGTCGATGGCAATTTCTGAAAATATCGTTACCAATGAAAATGATGACGATACTACCCATTTTAAAGCATCATTTTTGAACAAAAATAATTCTCATACGGAAATGATAACAGCAGCTGTTCCAAAAGGATTCGGCCCGTATCTTTTTCTTATTATAGTTCTTCTGTTTTACTTTTCGGCCTTGTTTATATTATTGCCTGATGAATGGACATTAATTAATCAAAAGGTACGTCTGGACGATTGAATCAAATCTTTTTCCAAGCATTGCAAGTGTGCTGGTGGTTGTAAGCCATTTTTAAAGTCAAACAATGGCTTTCTTTTTGTATGCAAACAGATAGTGAGTATAAGCCATATACTTATTATGCGAGTAAGGAAAAGAAGAGATTTAATTGGAGGAATGAATGAAAGAAAAGATATATAAATTATTTCTCATCTTAATGGTGAGTCTGTCCTTGGGTTCAGGTTCCCTGGCCCAAAATGAGATCCGCAAGCTGCTTGAAGCTCTTTCGGGAACAGGTGATATACAGGTGGTTCAAGAACTCGATGAAGAAGAAAAACAAAAAGAGTCCGAAGAAATAAGAAAAAAGAAGAGCTTTCTAAATTATTTTCAAGATATTCTATGATAGATATTGTTTATTTCCAGTTTAATGAATAGTATAAAGGACACCAGATAGCTTTTATGATCTGGTGCCCTTTCGTTTTATACATTATAAATATTATACATTTATCAAAAAAATTATAAAAACTGTGTTTGTCTGCAGTCTGAAGCGACCGATTATACGGCCCCCATGGATACCTCTGCCTCCGATACCTCCCGCTTCGACATCTCCAACTCCGATACCTCTCTCCACTATACCTCCCGCCGGTCGAACACCGACGGTTTATTTATACGTCCCAGAGACACAGCCCTGGAATCACGGCCGGTGGCCGCAGGGAGCCTCGCCGCCGTAACCCGGCTGTTATCGTAAGTTCTAAAAAAATATTCCTGCGTAGAAAGATTCATAAATGCAGTATACTGCGTATAATCAGGTGTGCCGCGGGAGGTCATGACGGCGCCCTTCGGAATGGTAACGCTGTTCATGATATGAAAACAGGTATTGACGGCTTCCTGTTTGTTTTCCGGAATCGGAGTATGGCTCTTCATCCAGGCCGCCCTCACAAATCTCGAAGGAGGCGTGAAGTCACCCGGAAGTCCAAAGGTGCCGCCGCCCTGTCCGAACGGCGTAAGGCTGACAGAATCCCACTCTTTTTCAGGAGTCTGAACAGAAGTCACGTTCATAAAGTTGCGCAGGTTCGTCAGATGCCATGGGAGGTCGGGGCTGTTAGACAGTACCCCCATGAGATTATCCATTAAATGAAGGCCGGAGGCTGTCTTCTCCGCAACCATACATTTCCCGCTCTTATCCGTCAAAATCCAGTGGAGCGGGGCGATGGAATGCGTAATGGAGTCTTCTACCCCCACGATTCGGATGGTCCGGAGCAGGGAGGCGGCATGATCCACGGAAGCACACAGGCCCAGCAGAAATCCGACAAGCTCGATGGCGGCCACAGAGATTCCCTTCGAATCCGGGGCGGCGATGGGATCATACGCGGCATAATCCGGGAAATACAGAACTGCGGCCGCAAATCCCATCTCATTCACTCCGTCCGCAAAGAAGACCCTGGAAATATCCTGGCCAATCCCCATAAAACTATATTGGTTCCGGATTTTGTGCGTATTCAGAAGATTCCTCCACTCATATCCTTTCGGAATAAAATACAGTTCCGGATCCAATGGATAAGAAAAATCCATGGTACGGCCAAAATAAACTTCTCTTTGCGGTGTCTGAACAGCGATTGCAGTGCACATATCTCTCCTCCATATTTTGTCCCAACAGATATGGTTAAATATATTCCTGCATCTCTGTAAATATTCAGTCAGCGGGGGAGTATGGATTATCTGCCCGTAACAGTATGGTAGATCGTGATAAATCCCGTGATAGTAACGATTGCCACCATCACCGGCGTAATAAACTTGATCAGGAAAATCCAGGCTTTAGCCAGCTTAAACCGCACTCCGCCGTGTTCGATTTCCTCAACCAGCTTTTCCGGATTCCATTTCCATGCGACGTAGTAGCACATGAAGATGCCGCCCAGAGGCAGGAAGATATTGTCCGTCAGCATGCAGACGAAATCGAAAATGTTATAGTTCAGTATGGAGATATCCGCCAGCGGCCCAAAGGACAGGGAACTGGGAATTCCAAGAAGGAAAATCGCCGTGGTTAAGAGAAGCACGGCTTTTTTTCTGCTCCAGTGCCAGGTTCCCATGACGAAGGAGGCACATACCTCCAGGAGGGCGACAGCACTCGTCACGGCTGCAAAAAATACCAGTAAAAAGAAAAGGGTTGCGAAAATAGATCCGCCCTTCAGTGCATCAAACACTTTTGGAAGTGTGACGAAGATCAGGCTGGGACCGGAGGCCGGCTCCAATCCGCTGGCAAATACAGCAGGAAAAATGGCGATTCCCGCGAGAACCGCGATTACGGTATCCAGGGCCGCGATGTTGATGCAGCTTTTAGGAATGCTGATATCTCTGTCCAGATAGCTTCCGTAGGTGATAGTGATTCCCATACAGAGGCTTAATGAGTAGAAAACCTGTCCCAGCGCCGCGCTTACGGACGTAATGTTAAATGCATCGAAACGCGGAGAGAAGATAAACGCAAGCCCTTCCCCGGCTCCTGGCAGAGTGACGCCGCGGACAATAATAATTATCAGGATGATAAACAGCGCAGGCATCATGAATTTACTGGCCTTTTCGATTCCACTGACACCGAAATAACAGATCAGGCCGGTAATCAGCATGAATAAGAAAAACCAGACCAGCGGTTCCACAGGCTTCGCCGTAAACGCACCGAAATCGGCCGGCGGCTGAAAGGTGGTGGCATAGCTGGCAAAGTATTTGATGATCCAGCCGCCGATAATGGCGTAATAGGATAAGATGACGAAGGCGGCAAGCACGCCGAAGCAGCCGACGATCCGGGCATGCGGATGAATCGTATCATACGCGAGAACGGGATTCTTCCCGGTCTTTCTTCCCAGGGACATCTCCGTAATCATAACGGGAACACCCAGGATGCAGATAAAAAACAGATAAGCGATCAGGAACGGAAATCCGCCGTTGCGCCCCATAAGATACGGAAACTTCCAGAGATTTCCAAGGCCGATGGCCGCGCCGGCGGTAGCCAGGATAAAGCCCATCTTGCTGGCCCATTTGTTGTTCGTTTTCATAAGTAGATCTCCCCCAATAATATGTTCTTTTCTCGTGTGTACACGCCGAAGGCCGGAGCCTGGAAAAGGGCGTACGGATACACAGCTTTTCTATTATACTGAATATTGGGGGAAATATCAATTCTTAAGACCTTTTTTTCACTGGAGGCCGGTCGCAGCTTTCCCTGACAGCCAGATAGAATGGCAGGTAGAGCTTTAAGGGAATGGTGTGCTCTCCCTCAATCCTGTCGATCAGGATTTTTGCGACCATCTGCCCCATCTCATCCACAGGCACATGGACGGTTGTGAGCATCGGCGATAAATACTGTACGGTCTCAATATCATCAATGCTGATCAGGGACAGATCATCGGGAATCCGGATCTTCGCTTCCTTTGCTGCCTTCATGGCGCCGATAGCCGTGATGTCATTTCCGCAGAAGAGCGCTGTCATATTGGGATTCTTTTCGAAGAGAGACTGGGCGCCTAAGTACCCGCTCTCTCCGGAGAGATGCCTGACTGTGTTTACAAGCTTCTTTGATATCAGCAGATGGTGTTTGGTCAGACTGTCCTCATACGCACGGTATAAATTTTCATTTTCCCGGTCTCCGATATAACCAATGCTGGTGTGCCCCAGAGACAGCAGATGTTCCATGGCACAGCAGCCCGCGCCGTAGGCGTCACAGATAATCTGGTCATAGTTGGCATCTACCGGATTCAGCCCGGTATAGGCTACACAGCGAAAATGTTTCTTTAAAAATTGAAAGAGTTTCTTATCGCCGCGTCCGAGCACTACCACTCCGTCGACCTGATTATCCTCGATCATACTCAGCGTACTGGTGTTGTCGATGTCAAAGGCGCTGAAGGAATATTTTATGATGTATCCCCGTTTAAATACCTCCTGCTCAATGCTGCGGGCCAGTGACGAAAAAAATATATCGGTAAAGGCGCTTGTACGCGCAAACAGACAGGCGATGTTCCCATTTTTCTTAAGAGGGGTGTCGTCCTGATTTTTTTTGCGCAGATTTCTTGCTGAATCGTTAGGGACATATCCGTATTTTCTAACGACCGTCCAGATTCGTTCCTGGACTTCCTTGCTGGCGGCATTGGTGTGCTTGTCATTGAGAACACGCGATACCGTAGATATGGATACTCCGGCCTCCTGAGCAATGTCTTTCAGTTTCATATTTCCTCACACTCCATTCTTCCGCCCTGCAGCGGTATCTTTCATACAATCTTTTTTTAGTATAACAAATGTCTGGAAAAACGCAATATGATTGAGCAAATTAACGAAAAAAAGTAAAGAAAATAAAACGAAAACAAAAATAAAATACAAAAACGTTTGCGTAATTCGCTAATGACTTGTGCAAAAATATGTGTTATCATAAAAACTATAAAGAGAGATAATTTTAATATTTTAACGAGATTTTAACGAAAATTATGCTGGTAAATAATGGAAAATCTTGAAACTAAGGGAAAATATTGCTTAAACGCAAAAGAAATACCTATTTATTAAAATAAAAAAGGAGGAAGCAACATGAGAAAAATGCATCAACGCAATCTTGCAATGGGTCTTTGTGCAATGCTGCTGTTAGGCAGCACCGGATGCAGCAATCAGGGGGGGAATACGGAGACTAAGCAGATACCCCAGACGGAAAAGGAGCAGGCGGCAGAAACCACCGTCGCCGGGGAGGAGAGCAGCTTTGACTGGAAACAGTTTGACGGTACCACCATAGTTGCCAGTGTCCCCAACAACGTGCACTGGAATTCCGTTAAGGAGTACATACCGGAATTTACGGAATTGACGGGAATAAATGTAGAGTTGGATGTGCTGGCTAATAACAATCTGCATGATAAACAGCTTCTTGAATTCAGCAAACCGGAGTCCGATTTTGACATAGTGGCTTATATTGTTTCCTGGAAGTCGGAATACAACCGTGCCGGTGGACTGGAAGTGCTCGATCCCTATTTTGAAGATCCCTCTATTACATATCCTGAATACGATATTGAGGATTTCGCTCCTGCCTTTTTTGAACTGGCCGGAAAAGTGGACGGTGTTAAGGACTATTTAGACGGTCCGGATGCAAAACTGGTAGGACTTCCGTTTGGAACGGAGACATCGATTATGGCATATCGAAAGGATCTGTTCGAAAAATATGACATAAAGGTCCCGGAGACTTATGGGGAAGTGATGGAAGCGGCCCGTATTATTCATGAGAAGGAACCAAATATGTATGGGCTGTCCATGCGTACCTCCAGCGGTGCGGATTCCTGCCACAGCTGGTTTACACTGGGGAAATCGCTGGGAGCAGAGATGTTTGATGATAACTGGGAGCCGGCTTTTGATAATGAAGGTTCTCTGGCGACTCTGGATTTCATGAAAGAAATGCTGGTCTACTCGCCGCCAGGTGCTGAGAGCTTTGACCTGGGAGCCTCTGACAATGCATTTCTTCAGGGGCTGACCTCCATGATTATTGACCGGGATAAGCTTATCGGAATGTGTCAGGATCCGGAGAAGTCGAAGGTAGCCGATACGGTTGGATTTGCGCTCCAGCCAAAGGCGGATGATGGCTATCTTGAGACGGAGGCTGGTGGATTTGCCGTGGGGATTCCGGCTAATTCCCAGAATAAGAAGGCAGCTTTCCTCTTCCTTCAGTGGCTGACAAGCAAGGATACAGACAAAAAACTGGCGCTTAAGGCGGTGACGCCTTCCAGACTCTCCACCTTCAGTGATCCGGACGTATTAGAAGCGCAGCCTGCGTTTGTAGTGGTAAAAGAAGCGGTAAGCCATGCGAATCCGGACTGGCGTCCGGGTATTCCGGAAATTACAAGGATTCAGTCACAGCTTCTCGGTGTTGCGATCAATCAGGTGATGACAGGTGCAAAGGACGCGAAAGCGGCTATGGAAGAAATCAAAGAGCCAGTGAGAAAGATTATGGTTGAAGGCGGATATATAAAATAGGCTAAATGACAGAAATGCCCGGCTGGTCCGGCGTACATGCGGTGCTTTTCCGGAGGCCGGGCATTTAGGTGCATAGGAGGATATTCAATGAAAAAAGGCATATCGAAAAGACTTGCTCCATACATTTTTTCGGCGCCTACCGTGATTTTAATGACCATTTTTATGGGATTTCCCATCCTGTATGGGTTAATTCTCGGATTTTTCCAGTGGTCTCTGGTAGATTTAAAAAATGCCCCTGCCTTTGTAGGGCTGCATAATTTCAAAACACTCTTTCAAAATCCGCAGTTCTGGTCAAGTATGAAGACTACGCTGATCTTCGTGGTATCTGTTATCTTTGTGCAGCTCCTTCTGGGAATGGTCATAGCGCTTCTTCTGGAGAAGAACCTGCCGGGCATCCGTTTCTTCCGCAGTATTTTCATGCTTCCAGTCATGATCTCTCCTGTGGTGGTAGGCGTTATCTGGAAGTATATCTACGATGCTAACTTTGGGATGCTGAACTATCTGCTTGGCCTTATTGGAGTGCCGGCGGGAACGTGGCTGTCCAGTGAGGGAACGGCATTGCTGTCTGTAATCATCACGGAGATCTGGCAGTGGACTCCTTTTGTATTTTTAATTCTCCTATCGGGCCTGCAGAGCGTTCCCAGTGATTTGATGGAGGCGGCAGTGGTTGACGGGGCTTCTTATTTCCAGACGCTTGTCCATGTAAAACTTCCGTGTATGAAGAATATCATACGCCTGGTACTGACTCTCCGTATGATTGAATCCATGAGAAGCATGGTGGTCATATTTATCATGACGGGCGGTGGACCCGGGATATCGACGATGACGCTTCCGATGTCTATTTACAAGGACGCATTTGTAAATCAGGACCTGGGGTCTGCGTCTGCAACTGCAATTATTCTGATGATTTTGCTGATTCTGCTGACGGTGTTCGTAAAGGGCGGCAAAGAAGCAGATGACAAGCATTAACGGGAGGAGAGCGATTATGAAGACACGTTCTGCATTATGGACTATGCTGCGTCTGCTGGTAGTTCTTCTGATTGCCATAGTGGTTCTGTTTCCTGTCTATATTATGGTAATCACATCTTTTAAGACCAGCAGCCAGGCATTTGATATGCCGCCGGAATTCCTGCCGGCCCCCGCGCTTTTTAACTATCACGCGGTGCTGACAGAACTGAATTTTACGCGGTACCTTTATAACAGCCTCGTCATCTCCCTTGTCACAACGGCAGTCAGTATTCTGGTGTGCATCATGTCGGGATATGCGCTGGCCAGATTTAACTTTCGGGGGGCCGGCCTCCTTTCCATGGGTACGGTGCTGATTCGTATGGTGCCGCCGGTAGTGGTCGCGGTGCCGATGTATGTACTGTGGACCAAATTCGGACTGACCGGAGGCCTTAGTGGACTGGTCCTGGCATATTTAGGGCTGACGATCCCGTTAAATGTCTGGATGCTTTCTATATTTATTAAAGAGATACCCTTTGAACTGGAGGAAGCGGCCGCGATTGACGGATGCAGCTATATGAGAATTCTTTGGGGGATTGTGGTTCCGCTTATTAAGCCGGGAATCTCCGTGACCAGCGTCTTTACGTTCCGGACGGCGTGGAATGAATTCCTTCTGGCAATTATTTTAAGCAACCGCAGCACGAGGACACTTCCGGCCGCAGTATCACTGATGATCAGCGACCTTGGAATCAATTGGGGACAGATTATGGCAATGGCGACCATTATAGCGATTCCGGCATTTATCGTGACCTTTGCGTGTTCGAAGAATCTCATAACCGGTATGACGGCGGGAGCAGTAAAAGGATAGAGGGGGATGAGTATGAGCGATATCAGACAGCTTGAGGAGAAGGCAGGAGAGATCAGAAAACTGGTTATTACATCGGTCAGCAGGGCGGGAAGCGGCCATCCGGGTGGCGCGTTATCTTGCGCGGACTTATTGGCGGCTCTGTATTTTGAAGTGATGAACATCAGGCCGGAGGAGCCTCTTTGGGAGGAGCGGGACAGATTCGTCCTGTCCAAGGGACATTCTTGTCCGGCACTGTACGCGGCATTGGCGCTGCGCGGGTATTTCCCTGTAAAGGAAATGGACACGCTCCGTTCGCTTGGTTCCATACTTCAGGGGCATCCCTGTGCGGAGAAGACACCGGGTGTCGATGTGTCCACCGGATCGCTGGGACAGGGACTTTCCATTGCAAATGGAATCGCCCTGGGGGCAAGACTGGATAAAAAAGAGTTCTACACCTACTGTCTCATGGGAGATGGGGAGACGGAGGAAGGGCAGGTATGGGAGGCGGCCATGACTGCATCCCATTATAGACTGGACCATGTCATCGCATTTGTAGACTACAATCATCTGCAGATAGACGGCTCCATAGAGGAAGTCATCGGAAACCGGAATTTGGCGGCAAAATTCCAGGCGTTTGGCTGGAGGACGATCACGGTGGATGGGCACAGCATGGAGGCGGTTCTCGGTGGAATTTTGGAGGCGAAACGCAGCAGGGGAACTCCGGTCTGCATCATCTTAAATACCATTAAGGGAAAGGGCGTCTCCTTTATGGAGAATCAGGCCGCCTGGCATGGATGTGCGCCGACGCCGGAACAGGCCGAACGCGCACTCTTAGAACTGGAGGGAAATTAATATGGGGGAAATGATTGCGACGAGGGAAGCCTTTGGCAGAGCATTGGCGGCGTGCGGAGCAGAAAATCGTGACATTGTTGTTCTGGATGCGGATTTATCAAAGGCTACCATGAGCTCTGTATTCCAGAAAGCCTTTCCGGAACGTTTTTTCAATGTGGGCATCGCGGAAGGAGACTTGATCGACACGGCCGCGGGGCTGGCGGCTGCGGGGAAAATACCATTTGCGTGTACCTTTGCGGTATTTGCCGCGGGCAGGGCCTTTGAACAGATACGCAATTCGGTGGCGTATCCCAAACTGAATGTGAAAATCTGCGGCAGTCACGGAGGAATTGCAGTGGGCTGGGATGGGGCCACCCATCAGGCGGTGGAGGATCTGGCCATCATGGCAGCAATTCCCAATATGGTGGTGCTGTATCCAGGCGATGCGGTTGAGATGGAGGCGGCGGTAAAGGCGATGGCACTCTATGACGGACCTGTCTATATCCGGTTTGGAAGACAGCCGCAGCCGGTTTTATTTGACAGATCGTCCTATGAATTCAGGATCGGTAAAGGCATTGTCATGAGAAACGGGCGTGATGTGACTCTGGTGGTGACTGGTTCCTTACTTGCTGCAGCCATGCAGGCAGCAGACGATTTGGCAGCCGGGGGAATTGAGGCGGAAGTGCTGCACTTGCCGACGATAAAACCGCTTGATGAAGCGCTGCTTGTGGAATCAGCATCCAGAACCGGCAGGGCGGTGGTCATTGAGGAGGGCGTAATACGCGGCGGACTGGGGTCCGCAGTCGCAGTGACGCTTGCACAGCATTGCCCGGTGCCAATGGGATTCGTTGGAATGGAAGATACCTTCGGCCAGTCGGGATCACCGGAGGAACTGCTGGAGTATTACCATTTGACCCCAGCGGCTGTTGTAGAGCGGGTAAAGGGATTGATGAAATAAAAGAACAGGGAGGAAGTCGTATGTTTTCTGTGACAAAAAGGGTTTTGGCTGAATTTGACAAACTCTATGCAATCGCCGGAGTGGTGGATCAGGGCCATTTTAAGACGTGTTATGCGGCTTCGGAGGGCCGGGAGGGCCGATGTGTCCAAATCGATCTGGAGGACGGCAGGGTAAGCGAACGATGGAGTTTTCCGGGAGGCACGATGACACTGTGTCCCACCGGGAAGGAAGGGGAGCTTCTGGCGACGCAGGGCTTCTGGCCGGTATTTGACGCGGCGGAATCGGTAATTGTAAGATCTCATAAGGAAGAAAATGGATATGTGACAGAACCAGTGCAGAAGATTCCCTATCTCCACCGGTTTGAGCTTCTGAATCTTTCGTGGGGAAGGGTCCTGCTGGCGGCCACTTTATGCGGCGGGAAAGAGAATAAAGATGACTGGAGCAAACCGGGGGCAGTCTATGCAGGAGCCTATGCGGAGACAGCAGGGAATCACAGGGCAGAGCCGGTGTCTCTGGAGCCTGTTCTGACGGGGCTGACAAAGAATCACGGATTCTGCCAGACCTCATTTCGTGGGAGGGAGGCAGTACTGATCGCGGCTTCGGAGGGTGTATTTGCATTATATCCGCCGGCTGGAAAAGAAGATAAATGGGAAACCGAGAAGCTTTTAAGCAGGGAGGCCAGCGATGTGGCGTGCTGCGACCTGGATGGTGATGGTCAGGATGAGCTTGTGATCATAGAAGGATTTCATGGAAATCTGGTGACTGTAAATAAATGGACAGAAGGCGGCTTTCAGACCGTATGGAGTACGCCTGTCACATTCGGACATGCGCTCTGGTGCGGAGAAATCGCGGGAAAGAGATGCCTTATCACCGGCCACAGAAGAGAGGGGATGGAGCTTACTCTGTTTGATTTCACAGAAGACAGCAGAAATCCTGCCAGGCTTACGATCGGAAACGGCGGACCGAGCCAGATCTGTGTCTGCCCCAATGAGAATGGGGCGGAAATTTTAAGCGCAGACCGGGAGAGAGGACAGGCCGTATTATATACAGTAACAGCAGAAAAATAAAGGAGGTTGACATAATATGCCGGATATTAAAGATATAACATGGGAGACGTGGGCAAAAGACGTTTTCCCGGAATGGGGAACCTGGTTAAATGAAGAGATTGAACAGACCGTTGTGCCGGACAATCATTTTTGTATGTGGTGGCTGGGATGCACCGGACTGTGGGTAAAGACGCCGGGAGGTGCCAATATCTGTATTGATTTGTGGCTGAATACAGGGAAAAAGACCAGGAACTGGCCTTATCCGTACGGACAGGGAAGGGATTTCCAGATGACGCGGATTACCGGAAGCCGTGAGATACAGCCCAATACCAGAGTAGTGCCGATGGTTATGAATCCTTTTGAGATTCACGAGATTGACGCGGTACTCTCCACACATTTTCACAGAGACCATATTGATCAGTATGTAGCCGCGGCCGTATGCAGGAATACAAAGGCTGTGCCCTTCATCGGACCGGAATACAGCGCAAATATCTGGCGGAGCTGGGGCGTGCCGGAGGAGCGGATCCGTGTAGTGAAGCCGGGGGACACCATAAAGATCAAGGACCTGGAAATCACCGCGGTGGACTCCTTTGACCGGACAGCCTTGATTACAGACCCGCCGCTGGGCGATATCAGAGGCAGAATGCCTGATGACATGGATGTCAGAGCCGTAAACTACGTGATCAAAACGCCGGGAGGAACGATTTACCACAGCGGAGACTCCCATTTCTCCAATTATTACCGGAAGCACGGAAATGATTATGACATCGATGTGGCGCTGGCAAGCTTCGGTGAGAATCCGCCGGGCTGTACGGATAAGATGACTTCTGCCGACTGCCTGAGAATGGCTGAGAACTTACGGACAAAGGTTCTGATTCCGTTCCACTACGATATCTGGTGTAATATGCTGGCCGATCCGGCTGAAATCGAGCTGCTGTACAACTTTAAAAAGGAACGTCTCGGGTATGAGTTCCATCCCTACATATGGCAGGTGGGTGGAAAGTACACGTATCCCCAGGACAGGGACCGTACCCGCTATATGTATCCGCGGGGATTCGGCGATGCCATGGCTGATGAACCGAATATCCCGTTTAAATCATTTTTATAGTGTGAGGTGGGTATGAACTTAGCTGAACTGAAAAAACAGGTGTATGACTGTAATCTGGAACTGGTACGGAGAGGGCTCGTGATCTATACGTGGGGAAATGTCAGTGCGATTGACCGCGGGAACGGACTGGTGGTTATCAAGCCGAAGGGAATTGAGTATGACCTTCTGACGGCAGACGATATGGCGGTGACGGATCTGGACGGAAATCTGGTGGAAGGAAGCCTGCTTCCTTCCGTGGATTTAGATATCCATCTGGAACTATATAAAAAGTTCCCGAACGCGGGCGGGATCGCCCATACCCACTCCACATGGGCCACGGCCTGGGCCCAGGCCGGCGTGGATATCCCCGTGATGGGAACGACTCATGCAGACCATTTTTACGGGCCGATTCCGTGTGTCCGGCAGCTGTCCAGGGAAGAAGTGGAGCATGACTATGAGCGGAATTTGGGCCGTGTGATCGTGGAACGGTTTGAGGCCATTGATCCGGCTTCTATGTGCGCGGTGCTGGCTCCGGGACACGGTCCATTTACCTGGGGAAGGAGCCCTGAGGAGGCGGTGGAACACAGTGTAATTCTGGAAGAACTGGCCAGAATGGCGAAGCTGTCCGCAGATATCAATGGCGGAAAGGCTCCGGTTCTTCCGGAATATATGGCGGAGAAACACTATATGAGAAAATTCGGACCGGAAGCTTATTTTTATCAGAACCGGTGAGGAGGAGCCTATGGAAAAATCGGCAGCACTTTCACTGTTTGCAGGCTGGAAGGGAATGCCTGCACTCTACTATGGAACTGATGAAAAAACGCTGGCGGAGATAAGAGAGTTTGGCTATACCGGCGTGGATTTATTTGTGGACGATCCGTTTCTCCCGGAAAACCGGGCGGCACTGGGAAAGTTAAGGAAGCACGGTCTTGGGGTTGGAGCGGTCATGCCGGCGCTGCTGGCCAAACAGGGGTTATCTCTGGGGGACAAAGATCCTGAGATGCGTAAGTATGCGGTAGAACGGATCGGTGATATGATCCGTTTTGCCTCGGAAGCCTCCGGCATGGTCTCCCTTGGACTGGTGCGCGGCAGAGCCGGAGCAGGTGCTGGCCGGAAGGAGTTTTTTAAACGTCTGGCCGGAAGCTTTGAGGAACTGCTTAAGATATCTTTGCCGCTGGAGGTTCCGCTGATACTGGAGCCGATCAACCGTTATGAATCGGATCATTTAAATTCCAGCATGGAAGCCCTTGATTTTATTGAAAAGAGCGGGCTTCCGCTGTATTTGATGCTGGATACATTTCATATGAACATTGAGGACGTGGATCTGGCGGAATGCTTCCGGCGGTGTGCTCCCTATACAAAACATATCCATTTTGTGGATTCCAACCGGCTGGCTCCGGGAATGGGGCATTTGAATATGGCAGAGCTGTATCGAACGCTGGAAAAGCTGGATTACAGCGGATACCTCTGTCTGGAGGCTCTGCCCCTGCCTTCTGGAAGCGAGTGCGCCCGGATGGGGGCGAAGTTTTTTGGTTCTCAGGAAAGCTCGTCCTGTAAAACAAATAAACTCTTCGTTCCTTATGGCAGCGTCTGAAAGCGGGAGAATGGCTGTCCGGCGGACATTTATATAAAAAAATGTCTGTTATTGAGAAAATGAGAAAAAGGGATCAGTAAGCTGTATTGACTGGTTCCTTTTTTTGTCGTATCATAACGGTGTTATATAACACTGTTATAAAAATGCTCGAACCAGAGCAGAATTGAGGTAATAAATGGGTACCCAAAACAGAGATACGGCTGCGGCGATTCTGGAGGCCAGCAGGAAAGAATTTATGGAATACGGATACGAGAAGGCATCGTTAAGGCGGATTGCAAAAGAAGCCTCGGTTACCACCGGCGCAATCTATGGCTATTTTGCAGGAAAGGATGCGCTGTTTGCGGCGCTGACGGAAGATGCGGCGGAGGAACTGGTGGAACTGTATACAAAGGTGCACAGCGATTTCGCGTCGCTTCCGCCCGAGGAGCAGCCGGATATGTTGAATGTTGTGACGGAGGAGTGTGTTCCATGGCTGGTGAATTACGTCTATGACCATTTCGAGGCGTTTAAGCTGCTTCTGTGCTGCGGTGCTCCCGGCTGCGGAGAACGATTTTTTGACCGGCTGGCCGAGGTGGAGGAGCAGTCATGCCATGATTTTGTGGCGGCGGTAGAGCAGATGGGTTATCCGGTCCCCAAACTGGGAGATGCGTTGATCCATATCGTGTGCAGTACCTTCTTTCGGCAGATTCAGGAGTTTGTAGACCACGATATCCCGCGGGAAGAGGCGATGTCCTGCTCCCTCATCTTAAGCCGTTTCCAGCATGCGGGGTGGAAAAAGATTTTGAATCTGCCTTCATAGTCAGGAATGGCGGACAGATAGGTCAGATGCAATAGTACCTGTAAATGGGAGCGTATTGCGCTACTGAGTTAGTTAAAACTAACCGAACCGCGGTGGACAATGCGAGTTACAATGCGGGTTACAATGCGAATTACGATGCGGGTTACAATGCGAATTACGATGCGAGTTACAATTCAACAAAAAGGAGGATGAAAAATGGAAAGCAGTAACAGGAAAATCATGACACGGCTTCCGGAGACAAAGAAAGTTACGCTGATGACCTTTGCCGGAAAGTACCGGTTCCTCACGGGGACCGGCTGTGTCTTATCGGGAATCAGTTCCGTAATTGCGCTGGCGCCCTATCTGTGCATGTGGAATGTAGTGAAAGAGGTGGTTCTGACCTGGAATACCGGTCTGGACGGCCGGAGTCTGGTTCATTGGGGCTGGCTGGCGGTGGCGTCGTCTCTGATCAGCATGCTGTTTTATTATGGAGCGCTCATGTGCACTCATTTATCGGCCTTCCGCACAGCCAGAAATATGAAGACCGCGGCGCTTCACCACCTGACAAGGCTGCCTATCGGGTATTTCAAGCAGGAGGGGAGCGGAAAGCTGCGGCGGATAATCGACGATGGCGCCGGCCAGACGGAGACGTATCTGGCCCATCAGCTTCCGGATCTGGCAGGGGCTATTGTGACGCCTGTCGCCGTTCTTGTGCTTCTTCTGGTCTTTGACTGGAGATTCGGCCTGATTAGCCTGGTTCCAATGGGCGTGGGCGTATTTTTCTTAAGCCGCATGATGGGAACCGGGATGGCGGAGTGTATGCGGCAGTATCAGAACGCCCTGGAAGATATGAATAACGAAGCGGTGGAGTATGTCCGGGGAATTCCGGTGGTTAAGACGTTTCAGCAGAGTATATTTTCGTTTAAGAGCTTTCACGATTCGATCCTCCGGTATCGGGACTGGGCGGTGAATTATACCATCTCCCTGCGCATTCCCATGTGTGCCTATACAGTCAGCATCAACGGGATTTTTGCCATACTGATTCCCGCCGGAATTCTGCTGGCCGGTGATATTTCCAGAGGAGCCTCCTATACGGCTGCGGCGCTGGACATTATCTTTTATATTTTATTCAGCCCGATCTGTGTGGCAATGATGGATAAGATCATGTGGACCAGTGAAAATACCATGGCAGCCAAAGACGCCATGAACCGCGTCTTAAAAATTCTGAAGGAAGAGCCGCTTTCCGAGCCGCCCGCACCGAAGAAGCCAAAGGATTATACGATTCAGTTTCAGGATGTGACATTTTCTTACCGGAAGGGAGGAATTGCAGCTCTGGATAAAGCCTCCCTCACGGTTCCGCAGGGGGCTACCGCGGCCGTGGTGGGCGCTTCCGGCAGCGGCAAGACCACATTGGTAAGCCTGATTCCCCGGTTTTTTGATGTCAATGGCGGAAGCATCACCATAGGAGGTGCCGATGTGCGTGAGATCGGTACGGAGGAGCTGATGAAAATGGTCAGCTTTGTATTCCAGGACTGCCACTTATTTAAGGATACCCTTCTGAATAACATACGGGCGGCCAGGCCCCAGGCTGCGGAGGCCGAGGTGAGGCGGGCTCTGGAAGCCGCACGGTGCGAAGATATCATTGAGAAAATGCCGCAGGGCCTCCATACCGTCGTCGGCACAAAGGGAGTCTATTTATCGGGAGGTGAGGTCCAGCGGATCGCCCTGGCAAGAGCTATCTTAAAGGATGCCCCCATCGTTCTGTTGGATGAGGCAACCGCATTTGCAGATCCTGACAATGAGTACCTGATTCAGCAGGGATTTGAGAAACTGGTAGAAGGCAAGACGGTTATCATGATCGCCCACAGGCTGTCCACCGTCTGCCGTGCGGACCGCATCTTTGTGATGGAGAAGGGACGCATTGCGGAAGAGGGAAGCCATAACGCGCTTCTCGCATCCGGCGGACTGTACGCCAGGATGTGGGAGGATTACCAGAGGTCGGTAGAATGGAAGGTAGGTGGAAAGGCATGAGTAAATATCTTCAGAAAAAATTTGCATTGAGCGGGCAGGGAGGAAAAGATCTGACAAAGGCAATCTTTTGCTGTGCCCTGACGAATTTCAGCCTGATGTTTCCGATGGGAATCCTGTTCCTCTTTATGGAGCGGCTGACCGGCCCTCTCGTCGGCCTGGAAGCCCCGGATATGGGAATCGGCGGATATGTGGGAATCAGTGTGGTTCTGCTGGCGGTGATTGGCTTCTTTGAGCATCTGCAGTACAACGCCACATTTCTCTCCTCCTATCAGGAGAGCGCCAATATGAGAATCAGGCTGGCGGAACGGCTTCGTAAGCTGCCGCTGTCATTTTTCGGTAAAAGAGATCTGGCCGATTTGACGACTACCATTATGGCGGACTGTGCATTTGTGGAGAAAGCATTTTCTCATTTTATACCGGAACTGATGGGGGCTTTGATTTCCACGGTGCTGATCGGGGTCGGACTTCTTGCCGCAAACTGGAGGATGGGAATTGCGGTCTTGTGGGTGGCACCTGTATCATTTCTGCTGGCTGCCCTGACCAGACCGCTTGTGGACCGGATGGAGCGGAGACAGAAGGGGAAAAAGATCGCAGCCTCCGATGGCATTCAGGAATGCATCGAGAATATTCAGGATATCCGGGCCAATAACCAGAGTGCGGATTATCTGGAGAAGCTGGACCAGAAAATCATGGACGTGGAATCCATTACGGTTAAACTGGAGCTGTTAAACGGCACGCTGGTGACCTCGGCTCAGATGATCTTAAAGATCGGCATGGCAACCACGGTTCTGGTGGGAGCGTCCCTTCTCGTTTCTGGCTCTATAAGCTTTATGATCTTTCTGATGTTCATGCTGGCTGCGACCAGGCTGTACCAGCCGCTGAGCGGCTGCCTTCAGAATCTGTCTGCCGTGTATTCCACGCTGCTTGTGGTAGAGCGGATGAAGTCCATCGAGGAACAGAAGATACAGCAGGGGAGAGAGGACGCCGCCTATCGTGGCTATGATATCGTGTTTGACCGGGTGGGATTTTCCTATAAGGAAGGGGAACCGGTCCTGCGGGAGGTGTCCTTTACCGCGAGACAGGGGCAGGTTACGGCTCTCGTAGGCCCGTCCGGAGGCGGCAAATCCACCAGCGCAAAGCTGGCCGCGCGGTTCTGGGATATCGATAAGGGAACGATCACCATTGGCGGCTGTGATATCAGCAAAATAGAGCCGGAGACGCTGCTGAAGAGCTTCGCCATCGTATTCCAGGACGTGGTTCTGTTCAACAATACGATTATGGAAAATATCCGTCTGGGCAGAAAGGGCGCCTCCGATGAAGAGGTACTGGCGGCAGCCAGGGCAGCCCAGTGTGAAGAATTTATTAGCCGTCTTCCCGAGGGCTATCAGACACGGATCGGGGAAAATGGCTCCACCCTTTCAGGAGGCGAACGGCAGCGGCTGTCCATCGCAAGGGCTCTTTTAAAGGATGCACCAATCATACTCATGGATGAGGCCACGGCATCCCTGGACGTGGAAAATGAGACGCTGGTCCAGGAGGCCATCTCCAATCTGGTGAAGGATAAGACCGTGCTGATTATCGCCCACCGGATGCGGACTGTAGCGGGCGCCGATCAGATCGTCGTACTCAAGGACGGATGCGTGGCGGAACAGGGAACGCCGGAAAAGCTGCTTGAGAATAATGGGATTTACCGTCATATGACGGAGCTTCAGAATAGAAGTTTGTCCTGGAGTTTGTAAATTATGAAAGGTGTGAGAGCGTCATTACCGAACAACGGCGCCTGATGATACAATAAGTAATAATGGGCACGTCTTTTACCAATAAGGCGTAATACGTAAAAGGTCTGTTTTACGTATTACGCTGTTGTCCATGATTCAAAAAGAATATAGTCATCTTCCGTTTCAATCAGATAATCGAAAGCGTTCCAGGCATGAATATCACCGTATCGAATGATAGAAAGAATACGTGACGCAACTGCAAGATCAAGTATTTTATTCTTAATATCGAATCCTTCTATGGTATCCGCCTGTATATATTTGATACTTGAAGTACCTCGACACGAAAAGTATTCTGGTATCCAATCGTTTTTTAAGTGTTGCTTCCATTCACCAGTATTAAAATTATCCTTCCACGGTTTTTCTGTTTTCGGCCATTCTTCATGATCATATAATGAATAGATAAAAAGGGCAGAAACTGCCATTTCCAGGGAATTGCACAAATATTTTGGAATTGCACAAAAATAGGCCCCTTCTTCTCTGGCATCGCAGGAATATACACGATTGCTGCGTATGCTGTCTTTATAATTTTCTATAGCTACTTTTGAGGCATATTCAGCAAAATAATCTATATCACAAAACAACTTACCCACTGTATTTAATATAAAATCAACCTCCTGTTTCATAGCTGTTTCAGGTGTCATAAGACGGCAAACATACCTGCCTTATCGCGCCATATTTGAAATTATCATACCACTTTGCCATTTCAACGTCGCTATCCACTTTTAGTATTTTGAAAATTTCATAAGCAAATTCAACCGCCGCCGTTTCATTTGCAGTAATAAAACCACCATCCACCACTACCTGAGCAGGAACATAGAGTGCCTGTCCACAATACCCGCATTGACTTTGAAACAGTTCCAAGCTATCACCTGTATGTTTTATATCATTCAGAAAACCATGCCTGCATAAAAATGTTGTTGCACCGCAAATAGCGGCTACAGGAACGCTGGCATTTGAAATTCTTCTGATAAACTCCGCAATTTTATCGTAGTCATTTTCTTCCCAAGAAAGACCACCAGGTAAAATAATAATTGCAGTATTGGAAAAATTCAAATAATCATCTATGCTGTAATCAATGTTTACACACAGGTTGCCCATAGAAACTTTAGGACTAGTATTAAGAGCTATCGTTTTTACAACATAATCTGAAAACACGTTGGCAACAGCTATCGCGTAGCTCGCCTCCCAATCGCACCATCTATCGGTCAGCAGTAACAATATTTCATTTTTCTTATTCATTAAATTTCCTCTCATTAACACAGGTAATGCGCCTTATCCGCCTAACGCGTACAAACCCATAATCTTTTTTCATTTTAATATGACCGCATGGAAATGTCAAACAGCTCAGTTTGTTTTATTACTTCATGCTACAGCTCATAACTCGGTTTGTTCGCTTGGGCACCATTTTATCCTTTGCAGGACGGTTTCTCACATGGCAGAAATGCTGATTTCATTGGCCTTTCCGGCTGGAAAAAGGATTTTATGGTTCCTTTTTGGTTTCCGGAAATATGAATTTTGCATATAAGTGATCCGCCCCACACAACTACCCGCGTTTTATCAGGAAATATCTGTAAAAAAACAGTATTTAATGGTAGAATGATTAATAACACAAGCAAAGTGACTATTGCAAAGACGGGAGACGATCATATGGAGAATCAGAAAATCAGAATCATAAAGAAAAACAACGATTTTTCCCTGGAATACCAGCCGGGCGATATTTTTACGGTAGACAGCACCTGGTACGGAGGGGTCAACGTGACCAGCAAATCCGGAATTCCGCTGTCGCTCGACCGGGAAGAATACGAGCTTTATCAGGAGGAAGAGGAGCCGCGCCGCGAGATCGACCGGTATTCCTATCATCTGGGCGCGATGGACAGTTTCTGCGAGATGGTGGCGGCGGGAGTAAAAAAGCTGGCCATGAGCCACCCCTGTGCCACAAAGGAGGAACGGGATTTATTTCTGCCGGAGGTGAAACGGATCTGTGATTCTTACGGGATACGGTTCTATCCGGAGGATGAAGCGTTTCTGACGGACTTATTTCCTGAGGAGCTGAACCGGGGGACGTATAACTATCTGTTTTACAGCGCGGACGAGGTGCTGGAATCGTATCTGGGTCTGAAAGAAGAGCAGAAGCGGCTTATGGAAAACGGCACTTACACAAGACAGCAAAGCTATGAGACTGCCAGGAAGTTCGGACAGCTTCTTTCCTATACGGAGGAGGGAACCAGGCGGCTGATCGAGAAAACAGAGAAGCAGAAGGCGGAAGGAGACACGTGCCATGGCTGATCAAAAGAATCAGGAACGCTGCCAGGAAGTCGATGATTATATCGCCGGTTTTGAGGCTCCGGTGCGGGAGCGGCTGGAGGCGGTCCGATCCCTTGTCCTGGAGACTGCCGCCGGATGCAGCGAGAAGCTGGCGTGGGGCGCCCCAACGTACTACTTAAACGGATATCTCTTACAGTTTGCCGCGTATAAGAAGCATCTGGGCTTCTACACCACCCCGGCCACGCTGGAGCATTGGAAAGAGGCGCTGTCCGGTTATAAGACAAATGAGAAGAATACGGTGCAGTTCCCCCATAATAAGGAACTGCCGCTGGATCTGATGAAAGAAATGATTCTGTTCCGGATCCGTGAGAAGGAGACCGAGAGCCAGGATACCAATAAATAAAAGCCGCTGCCGGCGGGAAAGGAACGATGCGGATGGCACTGTTAAAATGTAAGATGTGCGGCGGAACGCTCACAATTGATAAAGACAGCAGCCTGGCTGTCTGTCCTTACTGTGGGACGAAATCCACAGTATACGATCAGGACAGAAAACTGTTCGAACAGTTTCAGACCATGTTTGCGGCTCTTTTGAATAAAGACACGGACGCGGGAAAGACGGAGGAAGGCTTCTGGGTGGAGGCCACGGACGAGGAGCTGGTCAGGGAGGATGGGGAGATTATTGCTATCCGCTGCCTCTGGAAGATGAAGGCCGATTTCTGTACCGTGTATGTGGCGAAGAAGAATGTGATTTACACGTTTGATAAACAGTATGAAGCCTATGCGGACCGTTATATCAAGATGGTTTCGGAGGTGAAGTATCCGAACCGGGAGATGGAGCAGGAGCTGAAAAATTATATTCCGCAGGTGGTGACCCACTGCCGCCTGGAAGACGGAGGCCGCATGGTGGCCATAGAAAAGAAGCCGGGCGTCTATCCATTACGGCTGTTAGGCATTCTGCTGGACCGCCATACGGCCTGGGTGATCAGCCGGCTGGAGTATTTGTGCTGCCTCCTTTCATATAGCGGAATCGTTTTAAATGGCCTGACGCTGGACAATTTATTTGTGGAGCCA
>NZ_JBKVCZ010000049.1:0-4007 GCF_046966825.1 Hungatella sp.
TACCGATACCATCGCCTCCGTAAGCATTAATTTATACGGATTTACAGGTGGTGTGGAAGACTGTTTGAAGCAGGCTTCCAAGTAAACAGTGATGCGTGATTAGAATTTTAACAATTGCCGGACTTTTCGAAGTCTGGCAATTGTATTTTATACCGGAAATATGGTAAGATGGTAGGCGGAACAAAAAAGGAGGTAAGACTATGACAGGAAAGACGGAACAAAGTCCCGCACATAAGACGGCGCTCTACGGCATGCTGATTGCGCTTGCCTTCGTGTTAAGCTTCGTAGAGACGCTGATCCCCATTTCCCTTGGGGTTCCGGGTGTGAAGCTGGGGCTGGCCAATCTGGTGACGGTCGTGGGCCTCTATACGGTCGGAATCGGCGGAACCGTTGCTGTTTCCATGATCCGTATCGTGCTGGTGGCGTTTACCTTTGGTAATGTCTTCAGCATGATGTACAGCCTTGGCGGCTGGGCCTTAAGCATTCTGCTGATGATCCTGTGCAAAAAGCGGGAATGGTTCAGCTCTGTGGGAATCAGCGTCATCGGCGGCGTGGGCCATAACATCGGCCAGCTGTGCGTGGCGGCGCTTGTGGTAAAGCAGGCGGGAGTCCTCGTTTATCTGCCCGTGCTCCTGATTGCAGGTACGGCCGCCGGCCTCGTGATCGGTCTGGTCGGAGGGCTGATCGTGGAACGGCTTCCCCGTTTTATAAAAAAATTATAGGAAAAACAAAGGATATCGTATTGTTTTACGCGTACCCTCAAGTTATAATAGAGGGAAACAGTCATGAAGAAAACAGGAGGGATTGGGATGATTTATGAGGCAATAAAGAAACTGGTGCAGTACGGGTTGGATACAGGACTGATTACGGAGGTTGATAAGATCTATGCCACGAACCAGATTCTTGACGTGATGCGGATGGACGAGTATGAAGAACCGGAAGGTGAGTCAGGTGAGACCGATTTGGAATCCGTTTTAAAGGAATTGCTGGATTATGCCCATGAGACGGGAGTTATGCCGGAGGACAGCATTACATACCGGGATTTATTCGATACAAAACTGATGAACTGCCTGATGCCCAGACCGGGTGAGATCGAGAAGAAATTCTGGGAGATCTATGATGGGGAGTCACCGGAGGCAGCCACGGATTACTATTATAAACTGAGCCAGGATTCGGACTACATCAGACGGTACCGCATCAAAAAGGATATGAGATGGGTGACGCCCACGAAGTACGGCGATCTCGATATTACCGTCAACTTATCCAAGCCTGAGAAGGACCCGAAAGCCATTGCGGCCGCTAAGCTGGCAAAGCAGAGCGGTTATCCCAAGTGCCAGCTCTGTATGGAGAACGAGGGATACGCAGGAAGAACGAATCATCCCGCCCGGAACAACCACCGGATCATTCGTTTGAAAATTAACGACAGCAGGTGGGGCTTTCAGTATTCCCCATACGTATATTATAACGAGCACTGTATCGTGTTTAACGGACAGCACATTCCCATGAAGATCGAGAAGAACACCTTTGTCAAGCTGTTCGATTTCGTCAGGCTGTTTCCTCACTACTTCCTGGGCTCCAACGCGGATCTGCCGATTGTGGGCGGTTCTATCCTGTCTCATGACCATTTTCAGGGCGGCAACTATACCTTTGCCATGGCGAAGGCGCCGATCGAGAAGTATTACCAGATGGAAGAGTTTCCGGGGGTGGAAGCCGGTATCGTGAAATGGCCGATGGCCGTTTTGAGAACCCGCAGCAAGAATCCGGACGACTTGATCCGGCTGGGAGACCGGGTATTGCAGGCGTGGAGAGGCTATACGGACGAGGAAGCGTTTATTTTTGCAGAGACTGACGGGGAACCGCATAACACTATCACTCCAATTGCCAGGAAAAAGGGAGAGATGTACGAGCTGGACCTGGTGCTCCGGAACAATATTACGACGGAGGAGTATCCCTTAGGCGTATACCATCCTCATCAGGAGCTTCATCACATCAAGAAGGAGAACATCGGCCTGATTGAGGTGATGGGACTGGCCGTCCTTCCTTCCAGACTGAAGGCCGAGCTGAGCCTTTTGGCCGAGTATATTCTGGAGAAAAAGGATATCCGCAGCAACGAGATGATCGAGAAGCACGCGGACTGGGTAGAAGAATTCCTGCCCCAGTATCCGGAGCTCACGAAGGATACGATTGACGGGATTTTAAAGAAGGAAGTAGGCCTTGTATTCGAGCGCGTCCTTGAGGATGCGGGCGTCTACAAGTGCGACGGAGAGGGCAGGGAAGCGTTCGGACGTTTCCTCCACAGCACCGGCTTTCTGGAAGCATAAAGTGGTTTTTGCAGGCTGGCCCTGCCACAGACATATTGTTGTGGCAGGGTCAGCCTGTTTGGTGTTTGTAATTGTAATACGATTGCGCTATATTCTATTGGGAATAAGAGGCGTGCCTCTCATTTACTAGCAGGGAGCGCTCTCCGTTTTCGGGAGCACTCGCGTGATAAAAGGGGGACCGGCTGGAAGAAAAGGCCGGGGCTGACAGACGAAGTCATGAAACAGATTGAAAACAAAACACTCAGAACACTGGTGGAGTATGGGATCATAACGGGCAGTATCTGGATTATGGTCATCGGAATTTATTTTTTCAAATTCCCGAATAATTTTGCTTTCGGAGGTGTCACGGGTTTTGCCACGGTAGTGAGCGCGATGACCCACTGGTCGGCAAGTGAATTTACGACCATCGTCAACATGGCGCTTTTAGTGACAGGTTTTATTTTTTTAGGGCGTGGATTTGGCGTGAAGACGGTGTACGCCAGCATCCTGATGTCATTTACCCTTTCATTTTTAGAACGGATGTGTCCGATGGTCCGCCCGCTGACCAATGAGCCTCTTCTGGAACTGATCTTTGCGATTTTTCTTCCGGGAGTCGGTTCGGCGATCCTGTTTCATATTGGTGCCTCCAGCGGCGGAACCGATATTCTTGCGATGATTCTGAAAAAGTATACGAGCTACAACATCGGCACGGTTCTGCTTGTCGTGGATATGGCTGCGGTGATCATGGCGTTCTTTGTGTTCGGGCCAGAGACGGGACTGTTCTCTTCCCTCGGACTTATGGCGAAGTCGCTGGTCATCGACGATGTGATCGAGAATATCAACCTCTGCAAGTGCTTCAGTATCATCTGTGACGATCCGGGACCGATCTGTGATTACATTATCAACGGGCTGAACCGGAGCGCGACGGTATACGAGGCGCAGGGAGCGTTTACCCATCACCGGAAGACGGTGGTTCTGACCACCATGAAGCGTTCCCAGGCGTTAAAACTCAGAAATTATATCCGTCGTGTGGAGCCGAGTGCCTTTATCCTGATTTCCAATTCCAGTGAAATTATTGGAAATGGATTTTTAGCTGGGTAAAAAGTGATAAAACCATTTCTCTGTTTTCGGCATTTTTAACAAAAATCCACTTTAATGCGTTAAACACACATAAATTTAAAGCAATGAAATTGACGGGGTGGATTTTTTGTAGTATGATACCAATTAAGTTCAGATCGAACGAGATTTGTGAAGAAGAGGAGAGATTGGTTATGAAAAAAACAGCAAAAGTGGCATCACTCATCCTGGCAGGCGCCATGATGATGTCTTTAACGGCATGTGGGAGTAAGCCGGCGGAGACGACCGCGGCACCAGAGACAACGACGGCAGAGGCGGCTTCCTCCGCAGCTGACACGAAGGCAGAAGAGACGACAGCAGAAGCGGCCGGGACGAACGACGGCAAGCAGTTTAAGATCGGTGTTCTTCAGCTGGTGCAGCATTCCGCGCTGGACGCGGCAAACAAGGGATTTATTCAGGCGCTCGATGACGCCGGACTTAATTATACGGTAGACCAGCAGAACGCCTCCGGCGATCAGCCGACCTGCCAGACCATCGCCAGCAAGCTGGTGAATGACGGCGACGACTTAATCCTTGCGATCGCGACTCCGGCTGCACAGGCAGTGGCAGGTGCGACAACGGATATCCCGA